>CAURRB010000032.1:0-14983 GCA_963527085.1 Streptococcus oralis | reverse complement strand
TTTTCTGCTGACATAAGCCCAAGCTCTTTGGATTGGATTCATTTGTCACCTCCATGTTTGTAAGACTATTATAAAATCCAAATATGAAATATTTATGAAATCGAAAAATTTTTTGATTTATTTTTTGAAAAAAACAAAAAAGATAGCAAACGCTAACTTTCCTTCTTATATAAGGAGAAATAATACCAATCAAAAATCTACTTCATTTTAAAAATGATAGTCACGTCTTTCTGATTAGTATTTTTCCATTTCCTAAGTTCTTCATTTTCTGACTAGTGTTTGAGGATATTCTTGATAGAATGAAATGGAAAACTCAGTTTAAATGTTCTGATACAATGACTGTTCTTGATACCAATATTTTTCGATATAGGAAACGTAGCCTCTAATCTTCTTTGTAAAAAGAAAAAAGAGCTAGCCAAAGCTAACTCTTATCCTATGCGGAGAGAGGGACTTGAACCCTCACGACCTAAAGCGGTCACAGGATCCTTAGTCCTGCGCGTCTGCCAATTCCGCCATCCCCGCGTCGATTACTTTACTAGTATATCAACTTTCAAAATCTTTGTCAACACTTTTTTCAGATTTTTTTCATTTTTCCAACAGTCTTATAGTTCAATTTCAGCAAGGTTTTCATCTAGTAATTTTGCTCCCAATGTGTTCTTAAAATGCCCAAGAGCAAACTGATGATTTTCTGGCCAAATAGAGGCAACCGCAGGCTTGACAATCTCGATTTGATAACCTAAATTATAGGCATCAATAGCCGTATGAAGAACACAAATATCCGTCAAAACACCTGTTAAGATAACAGTATCAACCCGACGTTCTCGCAAACGGATATCTAAGTCCGTTCCTGAAAATGCTGAATAGTGACGTTTGTCCATCCAAAAGACACGACTATCCGCCTCATGCTCAGCATAAAAGTCAGCTAGGGGGCCATAAAGGTTACGCCCACTAGTTCCGATGATGTTGTGTGGTGGAAAGAGCTTGCTTTCTGGGTGGAATGTATCCTTCTCCTCATGAGCATCAATGGTAAAAAAGACATAGTCTCCACGATCAAAAGCTAATCTAGTTACCTGATCAATGGCTTCTGATATTGCTTGAGCGGGTGCGCCAGCAGTTAGCTTTCCATGGTCTGCTACGAAATCCTCTGTATAGTCAATCGAGATTAAAGCCTTTGCCATTAGTAGTCCCTCTTTTTCACTTCCTCAAAAATATCAGCAATTAGAACTTTGAGATAAGTCCCCTTCATTCCTAATGAACGACTCTCAATAATTCCCGCAGACTCCAATTTACGAAGCGCATTGACAATCACTGAGCGTGTAATGCCAATACGGTCTGCAATAACTGATGCCGTCAGCTGCCCTTCATTTCCATCCAATTCAGCTAAAATAGCTGATACAGCACGAAGTTCTGAATAGGAAAGGGTGTTGACCGCCATGGTAACAGCCGTACGACGGCGAATATTTTTCTCGTCTTCTTCGCGTTGGAAGTTCAATAGTTGAATTCCCACAACCGTGCTCGCAATCTCGACAAGGATCAAATCTTCATCTTCAAACTTCTTATCATTGCGCCAAATGATCAACGAACCTAGGCGAATCCCTGATACATGAATCGGAGCGATGGTCGTCAAACCATCTGGAAAGTCCGCACGGCTCTCTACAGGGAAAATAGTCAAATCATGTTCAACAGGAAGATTTGCTTCCGTGTCGTAAATCATGTTTGCCCCTTGTACATAGACGTCAGGGAAGGTTTTAGTTTGGAAGAATTGTTCTACACGGTCATTATTGGTCTTATAACGCATAAAGTAGCCCAAGAGACGTCCCTTGTTATTCACAATACAAGCGTTACAATCAATAATATCAGCTAACTGGCGTGTGATCGCATTGTAAGGAAGTTCATCTTGGAGTTGCTCTTCTGAGCGCTTTAGAATAGACGTGATTTTTCTTGTTTTTTCTAATAAATGTGCCATTTTTTACCTCGCATATAATCGCTTCCATTATAACATAGAAAAGTCTTTATTTCAATAATTATCTGAAAATTGCTTATTTAATTGCAATTTTGAACAGCAAAAATATTTTAGAAAAAAAGCGATTTTTTTATTGACATCCTATTTTGTTTTTGATATTATAACATTATAAGAAGATGACATGATAAATCCCTTTCCGTTTCACCTATCCTTTACTATCACCATCTTCTTTTACTATCGGTCTCCTTATATATAAAAGCGATTCACAGTGTGAATCGCTTTTTTCTATTTGTCTCCTTTGTTACGAATAACAAAGCCGGTCTTCTTTTCGCTTGAAGTATTGCGAGGTTTTTTATTGTCTTTATTACGGTAACGTCTGTCTTTATCAAAACGATCGTTCCCACGACTGCCTTTTTTGAAATCATCACGGCGACCATTGCCACGGCGATCACGGTCTCGACGGTCGTCCCCACGACGGCCTCCACGACCTCCCTTAGCTTTTCCACCAAAGCCATTACCTGATGGTTTAAATGGTAGTGGTTTTTCACGTGCAATCTCAACTTCTGGTAGGCTGTCAGGGTCTTGAACAGTCAGACTCAAGATATACATAGCCAATTCTTCTGGACTAAATTCAGCAGCCAACTTACGAGCGTCTTTAGTAAATTTCTCAAAGTTGGAACGAATTTCTTCATTTGCGAAATCACGTTCGATTTTCTTGAGCGCCACTTGCTTTTTAGCTTGGAAGGCTTCCTCTGCACTTGCAGGTTTAAGGCCTTTCATGCGCTTCTTGGTCAAGTTTTCGATGATTTGAAGGTAGCCCATTTCATTTGGTGCTACGAAAGTAATAGATTGACCTGACTTACCAGCACGACCTGTACGGCCGATACGGTGAACGTAACTTTCAGGATCTTGTGGAATATCGTAGTTGTAGACATGGGTCACACCTGAGATATCCAAACCACGTGCTGCCACGTCAGTCGCAACTAGAACATCAAGATTCCCATTTTTAAAATCACGAAGGACACGAAGACGTTTGTTTTGGTCTAAGTCACCATGAATCCCTTCTGCACGGAAGCCCCGGATTTTAAGACCACGAGTCAATTCATCTACACGGCGTTTGGTACGACCAAATACGATAGCAAGTTCTGGTTGTTCCACGTCCATGAGACGTGTCATAGTATCAAATTTCTCTTGTTCCTTGACACGGATATAGTACTGATCCACTAGCTCTGTTGTCAATTCCTTGGCAGCAATCTTCACATGCTCTGGGTCTTTCATAAACTGAACACCGATACGTTTGATAGCATCTGGCATGGTTGCTGAAAAGAGCAAGGTTTGACGATTTTCAGGGACACGGGAAATGATGGCTTCAATGTCTTCAAGGAAGCCCATGTTGAGCATTTCATCCGCTTCGTCAAGAATCAGAGTTTCAATATCTTGTAATTTCAAGGCCTTCCGTTTAATCAAGTCCAAGAGACGGCCTGGTGTTCCTACCACGATATGGGCACCAGATTTAAGGGCCTTGATTTGTTTTTCAATGCTGGAACCACCGTAAACTGAGCGAACTTTCACTCCCTTGCTACGGCCAAAGCGGAAGAGTTCCTCTTGGCTTTGGACAGCGAGTTCACGAGTTGGAGCGATGACCAAGGCTTGGATGGTCGCTTCTTCTGTACGGATTTTTTCAAGGGTTGGCAAGCCAAAGGCTGCAGTTTTTCCTGTACCAGTCTGAGCTTGACCGATAACGTCTTTTCCTTCGAGAGCCAAGGGAATGGTCTGTTCTTGGATGGGACTGGCTTCTACAAATCCAGCTTTTTCAATCTCTGCTAGCAATTCAGCAGACAAGTTAAATTCATTAAATTTCACGTTATTCTTCTTTCTAAAGGTGGTGCGAAGCCACCCTATAGGGCTTTAGTTTATACTTTTCTTTTCATGACGTATCTTCTACAAAAAAGAGATACCGTGTTGCTTCTTTTCCACGAAAGAAAAGTACGAGTTTCTTTGCAACCTATCTAGTATAACACAAGAGAGAAGCAAAAGATAGTAGAATTCTTTAGGAAAATCATGTAAGCGGTTTTCTAGCAGTAAAGTAGCCCGAAACTTCTTTTTCAAAGGATTTGAAGGGACCATTTCAAGCTCACTTCATTTCCCGTAGCAGATTTGTGCAAAAAGTGTTTTCTTATGCTAGAATGAAAATCGAATAGGAGGACTATAAATGTTAACATATGATTTAATCGTTATTGGATTTGGTAAAGCTGGGAAAACACTAGCTGGTAAATTAGCTTCAGCTGGCAAAAAAGTTGCCCTCGTTGAACGTAGCAAAGCTATGTATGGTGGAACTTGTATCAACATCGGATGTATCCCAACTAAAACCTTGCTAGTTGCTGCTGAGAAAGATTTGTCTTTTGAAGAAGTCATTGCTACCAAAAATACTATCACTAGTCGCCTCAATGGTAAAAACTATGCTACTGTTGCGGGTACAGGTGTGGATATCTTTGATGCGGAAGCTCACTTCCTTTCAAATAAAGTCATCGAAATCCAAGCTGGTGATGAAAAACAAGAACTGACTGCTGAAACTATCGTTATCAACACTGGTGCCGTTTCAAACGTCTTGCCAATCCCTGGACTTGCTACAAGTAAGAATGTCTTTGACTCGACAGGTATCCAAAACTTGGACAAATTGCCAGAAAAACTTGGTGTCCTTGGTGGCGGAAATATCGGTCTTGAATTTGCAGGTCTTTACAACAAACTTGGAAGCAAGGTTACAGTCCTAGATGCCTTGGATACTTTCCTACCTCGTGCAGAACCTTCCATCGCAGCTCTTGCTAAGCAATACATGGAAGAAGACGGTATTGAATTGCTTCAAAACATCCGTACCACTGAAATCAAAAACGACGGTGACCAAGTCCTTGTCGTAACTGAAAACGAAACTTACCGTTTCGACGCCCTTCTCTATGCAACTGGACGTAAACCAAACGTCGAACCACTTCAACTTGAGAATACCGATATTGAACTAACAGAACGTGGTGCTATCAAGGTAGACAAACACTGTCAAACAAACGTTCCTGGTGTCTTTGCAGTTGGAGACGTCAACGGTGGACCTCAATTTACCTACATCTCACTTGATGACTTCCGTGTTGTCTACAGCTACCTTGCTGGAGATGGTAGCTACACACTTGAAGACCGTCTCAATGTACCAAACACTATGTTCATCACACCTGCACTTTCACAAGTTGGTTTGACTGAAAGCCAAGCAGCTGATTTGAAACTTCCATACGCTGTGAAGGAAATCCCTGTTGCAGCAATGCCTCGTGGTCACGTAAATGGAGACCTTCGTGGAGCTTTCAAAGCTGTTGTCAATACTGAAACAAAAGAAATTCTTGGAGCAAGCATCTTCTCAGAAGGTTCTCAAGAAATCATCAACATCATCACTGTTGCTATGGACAACAAGATTCCTTACACTTACTTCACAAAACAAATCTTCACTCACCCAACCTTGGCTGAGAACTTGAATGACTTGTTTGCGATTTAAGTTGAGACTGGTTTGTTAGCTAACAGCCCTCGTCGGGCTGTTTTTGTTTCTGTGAAATCTCATACTCTTCGAAAATCAAATTCAAACTACGTCAGCTTCACCTTGCCGTACTCAAGTACAGCCTGCGGCTAGCTTCCTAGTTTGCTCTTTGATTTTCATTGAGTATCAAATCTGTCTTTTCCCTCTTTTATGATATAATAGAAACATGAAATTAAAAACTACTTTGGGCCTCCTAGCTGGGCGTTCTTCTCACTTCATCTTGAACCGTCTTGGCCGTGGAAGTACGCTCCCAGGAAAACTTGCCCTTCAATTTGATAAAGATATTTTACAAAATCTAGCTAAGAACTACGAGATTGTCGTGGTCACTGGAACCAACGGGAAAACCCTGACAACTGCCCTCACTGTCGGCATTTTAAAAGAAGTTTATGGTCAGGTTCTGACCAATCCGAGCGGTGCCAACATGATTACAGGGATCGCAACGACCTTCTTGACTGCCAAATCGTCTAAAACTGGGAAAAACATTGCCGTTCTAGAAATTGATGAGGCCAGTCTATCTCGTATCTGTGACTACATCCATCCAAGCCTTTTTGTCATCACTAATATTTTCCGTGATCAGATGGACCGCTATGGTGAGATTTACACGACTTATAACATGATTTTGGATGCAATCCGTAAGGTGCCCACGGCTACTGTTCTCCTCAATGGTGACAGTCCTCTTTTCTACAAGCCAGCTATTCCAAATCCAGTTCAGTATTTTGGTTTTGACTTGGAAAAAGGACCAGCCCAACTAGCTCACTACAATACCGAAGGAATCCTCTGTCCTGACTGTCAAGGCATTCTCAAATATGAGCACAATACCTATGCCAACTTGGGTGCCTATATCTGTGAAAATTGTGGTTGCAAACGACCTGAATTGGACTACCGTCTGACAGACTTGGTTGAATTGACTAACAATCGCTCTCGCTTTGTCATTGACGGACAAGAATACGGAATCCAAATCGGTGGGCTCTATAATATCTACAATGCCCTTGCTGCGGTTGCTATTGCCCGTTTCCTCGGTGCAGATTCGCAACTCATCAAGCAAGGATTTGACAAGAGCCGTGCTGTCTTTGGACGCCAGGAGACCTTCCATATCGGTGACAAAGAATGTACTCTTGTCTTGATTAAAAATCCTGTTGGCGCTACCCAAGCTATCGAGATGATCAAACTAGCTCCTTATCCATTTAGTTTATCTGTTCTCCTTAATGCCAACTATGCTGATGGGATTGATACTAGCTGGATTTGGGATGCTGACTTTGAACAAGTCACTGACATGGACATTCCTGAAATCAACGCTGGTGGTGTTCGTCATTCTGAAATCGCACGTCGTCTACGGGTGACAGGCTATCCAGCTGAGAAAATCACTGAGACAAGCAATCTAGAACAGGTTCTCAAGACCATTGAGAACCAAGACTGCAAACATGCCTATATCCTGGCTACCTATACTGCTATGCTGGAATTCCGCGAACTGCTGGCTAGTCGTCAGATTGTTAGAAAGGAGATGAACTAATGGTTTATACTTCACTTTCCTCAAAAGCTGGCAACTACCCTTATCAGCTCAACATTGCCCACCTCTATGGAAACCTCATGAATACCTACGGGGACAATGGAAACATCCTCATGCTCAAGTATGTGGCTGAAAAATTGGGGGCACATGTGACGGTTGACATCGTTTCTCTCCATGATGACTTTGATGAAAATCACTATGATATTGCCTTTTTCGGTGGCGGTCAAGACTTTGAACAAAGCATCATCGCAGACGACCTTCCTGCTAAAAAAGAGAGCATTGACAACTACATCCAAAACGACGGAGTAGTTCTAGCCATCTGCGGTGGTTTCCAACTATTGGGGCAATATTATGTTGAGGCTTCAGGGAAACGCATAGAAGGGCTAGGGGTCATGGGCCACTACACCCTCAACCAGACCAATAATCGCTTTATCGGTGACATCAAGATTCATAATGAAGATTTTGATGAAACCTACTATGGCTTTGAAAATCACCAGGGACGTACCTTCCTCTCAGATGACCAAAAACCGCTGGGACAGGTGGTCTATGGAAATGGAAACAACGAGGAAAAGGTCGGCGAAGGGGTTCATTATAAGAATGTCTTTGGTTCCTACTTCCACGGACCTATCCTCTCTCGTAATGCCAATCTAGCTTATCGCCTGGTCACTACTGCCCTCAAGAAAAAATACGGTCAGGACATCCAACTCCCTGCCTATGAGGACATCCTCAGTCAAGAAATCGCTGAAGAATACAGCGACGTCAAAAGCAAGGCTGACTTTTCTTAAACAAAGGGAAATCATATCAAAGAACTCTGTTATCTTGTCGGAGTTCTTTTTGCCTTTTCTTTTACCCTTCTCCCTTGCATTTTCTCTCTTTTTTTGCCAAAATAGAGGGGTAGAAAGAAGGTAGCATATGTCTAAATTACAACAAATCGTAACATATCTTGAATCAGAAAAACTAGACGTCGCTGTCGTATCTGACCCCGTCACTATCAATTACCTCACTGGCTTTTACAGTGATCCCCATGAACGCCAAATGTTCCTCTTTGTCCTAGCGGATCAGGAACCTCTTCTCTTCGTTCCAGCTCTTGAAGTAGAACGTGCAAGTAGCACCGTTTCCTTCCCAGTTGTGGGCTATGTGGACTCTGAAAATCCATGGAAGAAAATCCAGAATGCTCTTCCACAACTTGACTTCAAACGTGTCGCTGTTGAGTTTGACAATCTCATCTTGACCAAATACCATGGTTTGAAATCAGTTTTTGAAACTGCTGAGTTTGAAAACCTCACTCCTCGCATCCAACGCATGCGCCTCATCAAATCAGCTGATGAAGTGCAAAAAATGATGGTTGCAGGTATCTATGCTGATAAGGCTGTAAAAGTTGGTTTTGACAACATTTCTCTTGATAAGACTGAGACAGATATCATTGCACAAATCGACTTTGCCATGAAGCGTGAAGGCTATGAAATGAGCTTTGATACCATGGTCTTGACTGGCGATAATGCTGCAAATCCGCACGGTATCCCTGGAGCAAACAAAGTCGAAAAGGACGCCCTTCTCCTCTTTGACCTCGGTGTTATGGTTAATGGATATGCCTCAGACATGACTCGCACAGTAGCTGTCGGCAAACCAGACCAGTTCAAAAAAGATATCTACAACTTGACCCTTGAAGCTCAACAAGCTGCTCTTGACTTTATCAAGCCAGGAGTAACAGCTCATGAAGTGGATCGAGCTGCCCGTGAAGTTATCGAGAAAGCTGGTTATGGAGAGTACTTCAACCACCGTCTCGGTCACGGTATCGGTATGGATGTCCACGAGTTCCCATCTATCATGGAAGGAAACGACATGACCATCGAAGAAGGCATGTGCTTCTCTGTTGAACCAGGTATCTATATCCCTGGAAAAGTCGGTGTCCGTATCGAAGACTGCGGTGTCGTCACTAAGGATGGCTTTGACCTCTTCACCAGCACCAGCAAAGACTTGCTTTATTTTGATTAATGGTATTATTTTATGTTAAATGATTTCTTTAAATTAGTTGACAACGTTACTAACGAAACTTCTAAGGTTGTAAATGGTATCGTTAATGAATCCTCGAAGGTTGTTAATGATATTGCTAATGAGACTTCAAAAGCCGTAAAAATAGTTGTCGATGAAACTTCAAAAATAACTGGCAATACTGTAGATGGAGCTGTGAATATAGTCAATAATACTATGACAGGAATTTCTAATGTTATAAGTATTCCAGGTAAAGTTGTAAATATTATTCTTGAAGTACACTCATGGAATAGTCAAGAGCGTCTTGAAAAGAAACAAGATGAGGAGCTTAGACAATCTTTATCCATTCAATTTCCAGAATTCTTAAATCAAGAAGAGTTCAATAGAATAATTCACGAAGAAACCGATAAAATTATTCGAATAAAAAAAGTAGAAATTAGCCAAGCTTTAATTAATTTGGAGGTATATTCAAATAGTCGAATTTCAACTTGGTGTTTTACTTTAGATTATAATGATTATGGAATTTTAACAGGAAAAGTTAGAATCTCAAGTGAAAACACTGACTCAAGTATGCCTAAAAATGTTAGTTTACGAATTTCGGAGCGGCTTAATGATATTTTAAAGAATCAGTATATTCTTCCACCTGATGATTATGAGATTTTACTTGCAAAAGAACCTTTCGAAGTAAAAGAGCTTCTTGAGAATATTGGATTTCATAATGTAACATTACTTGAAGAAAAATATGAAAAATTACCTCATTTTATTAAGAATTACAAAATACATAGTATTACAATAGAAAATTGCAAATATTTTGATAAAGATTCCTATTTTGATAGTAATTCTTCTGTTGTAATTTCCTATTATCTACAGGAAGACTGAGAGTCAAAATAATAAAACGCATAGTATCAAGTTTATTCAACACCTGATACTATGCGTTTTTTGATTTTAAAGACTTTTGACTCAACCTCTCTACTTAATCTTCTTAACACTCTGAAAGGCTATAAACCCCACAACCATTCCCACGATATTTTGCAGGAAGTTTGGTAGGATTTCTGGTAGGGCTGCTGACCAGCCATTCATTAGGGTAGAACCTAGGGCGTAGCCACTTACCATGACGATAGTAGCTAAGACTAAGCCCAGCCATTGCCATTTCCCTTTAAAACCTGCAAAATAACCTTGCAAGCCATGATTTATCAAGCTAAAGAACATCCACTGTGGATAGCCTGATAGAAGGTCAATTAGGAATCCTGCTAGTCCTCCAACGACAGCTCCTTCTTTACTGCCAAAGTAAAAGGCAGTAAAGAAAATACCTGCATCCAAGAGAGTCAATATTCCTGTTGGCGTTCCAATTTTCAAGTAATAACCTAGGACTACTGAAAGGGCGGTTAAGAGGGATACAAGGGCGATTTTAGTTGTTTTGGTTTGCTTCATATTGTCTTACTCCATATTGATCTGCTTGTGCGATGGCACGGTAAACGAAAGCTTTCGAGCTCTCTACTGCTGGTAAAAGTTCATCCCCTTTAACCAAGTGACTGGCGATGCTTGAGGCAAAGGTACATCCTGCACCAGCATTTTGGCCTTTAATGACTGGGTTTTCTAGAACAGTGAAAGTTTGTCCATCATAAAAGACATCCACTGCCTTGTCCTGACTGAGGCGATTGCCTCCCTTGATAATGACTGCTGGCGCTCCTAAATCATGCAATTTCTGCGCTGCAGCTTTCATGTCTTCCAATGTTTTAATTTCCTGACCAGCCAACAATTCTGCTTCAGGAAGATTTGGCGTAATCACACTGACATGAGGGAAAAAACGAATCAACTCTTGACAGAGTTCACTAACAGCCACGTCGTGCGTTTCCTTGCAGACCAAAACGGGGTCCAATACCACAGGCACTCCTGGACGTTGCTTGATAAAGTCCAAGGCCTTCTCAGCCACACTGACAGTAGGGAGAAGACCAATCTTAATCCCTGCAAACTCGACATCACGCAAGCTATCCAATTCATGTTGAAAAATGGCATCGTCAATTGGGAAGACTTCAAAGCCCTTTTCGGTCAAGGCCGTCAAACAAGTGACAGCTACAAAGCCATGCAAGCCGTTTAAGGTATAGGTGGCCAAATCAGCTGATAAACCACCACCACTAAAAATATCATTCCCAGAAAGGGCTAAAATACGATTATTCTTCATAACGAATCTCCTTTAAATACAAGCCATTTGGTGCCGCCGTTGGACCTGCTAGCTGCCTGTCCTTCTTCTCCAAAATCAAGTCAATCTGCTCAACTGGCATTCGATTATTTCCTATTTTGAGCAGTGTCCCCACCATATTGCGAATCTGCTTATACAAGAAACCATTTCCCGAAAAGGTAAAGGTCAAAAATTGGCCTGTCTCATCAACTGTTAGACTTGCTTCTGTGATGGTACGAACCTTGTCCTCTACACTGGTTCCAGATGCTGTAAAACCGGTGAAATCATGAGTTCCCTCTAGCTTTTTGATTGCCATCTGCATCCGCTCTACATCAAGCGGATAGGGAAAGTGAGTAGCGTAGTGACGACGCATAGGATTTTTGGGACGTCCTCTATCCACGATAAACTCATAGGTCTTGCTGTGTTTGGCATAACGGCAATGAAAATCATCGGCCACAATCTCAATTGAAATCACATCAATATCTTCTGGAGACTGGGTATCCAGAGCAAAACGGAGTTTTTCCTCATCCATCTGATAGGGCAGATCAAAATGAATGACCTGTCCCAGAGCATGGACCCCACTATCCGTCCTACCAGCACCATGAACAGCGATGGCTTGCCCCTTATTGAGTCTCGTTAAGGTTTTTTCAATTTCCTCTTGAACGCTCCGCGCATGAGGCTGGCGCTGAAAACCGGCAAAGGCAAAACCATCATAAGAAATAGTTGCTTTATATCTTGTCATAACTTCTATTTTATCAGGAAATAAAAGTGTAAACAAGTTTAAAAATCAATAATTGTCTGGGTACAAAATTCCCAAAAAGAAAAACTTAGGAAACCAATCCTAAGCTCTCTTTTGAAGTGCGTACATAACAAAGATAGAAGTGACAATCAACCAACATCCTAAAATGGTGAAGACCAACATACCGTTTTGAGTCACCAAGCCAATCGCCCCAAGAATGAAAGGTGTCGTAAAGGCTCCAAAGCTACATCCTAGCACTGCAAAAGATGTTGCCTGATTAAGGAGCTTGGCTGGGATTCTTTCAGAAAGAAGCTGAAAGACAGTGGTCAAGGCCACACTGTAGGAAAAACCTGCCACAACACTTCCAACTACCATCACACCCAATGACGGAGACAAGGCAATCACAATCTGCCCCAATCCAAAGGTGATACCTGACCAAAGGAGCAACCTTTCTTTAAACAGAGAGATAAAGAAAGAAAAACTCACACCTGCCAAGATACCAATCAACTGCATGATACTTAAAACCAAGCTCGATAACTGGGCATCCCCTAGACCTCTTTCCACCATCAGACTAGGAATACGAATGGTGATAGCTGTGTTGGTGCAGACAACAACTGCTGCTTCGACAGCCAATAGAAAAATCAAGCCTTTCATCTGTCCTGTCAAACGAGTTGTTTCGGCCTCTTTTTTCTTTGTTTCTTTCTTTTCTTTCCCATAAGGGACAAAGAGCAGATAAAGGATCAATACTAAAAATCCCGCACTGTAGGCCAAGAAGGTCACTGTCCATCCCAAGGATAAGAGTTGACCTACCACTAGAGTCAAAATCGATGCCCCGACAACTTCTGCTGATCCGCGAAGACCCAACATCTGGATCCGTGTCTTCCCATGATAGCGTTCGCTGATGATAGAAATGGCCTTGGCATTGATCATTCCAACACCCAAGCCAAATAAAATCCGCATCGCAAAGACAAAGTTGTACTCCTGATACCAGAAAGGGGCAGTTCCACCGATAGAAAGGATGAGAAGTCCTAGACTAATCTGAAGTCGCTCAGGAAATAACCGCTCCAAAAACCCATTTAAAACCAGCATAATCATAATTCCAAAAGAAGGAAGACTGACCAGGAGCTCGATTTGTTCTTTGGGATAGCCTTGATAGTAGTCAAACATGGCTGGCAGAGCACTTGAGATGGAAAAGGAGGTAATCAAAACGAGGGAGAGGGCCAAAATACTAGCCCGTTCTAAATATTGTTTCATGAATTTTCTTTCTGTATATTTCTCACTGTTGATCCTTTTAAAAGGAAGATGGCAAGAAAAGAAGGAGCCCGATTGAACTAGAGACTCCGTCCTAACTTTCCTAATAGGAAGACTATTTTCGCTTGATTTGCTTGATCAGATAGAAGATGAAGCCTGCAACCATATACGCCGCAAAAATGATCAAACACCATTTGATAACCACGTCCCAACCCTTGTTCACATTTAAAAAGAAATAAGGGAAGGGATTGTCCTTGGAATTCGGAATATTGAGTTTTAAGACCAAGCCATTAAACAAGGCAAAAATCATATAAACCAAGGGCAAGATAGTCCACAAGACTGGATCCCAGATCTTGTATTGACCCCGTTTATCAAAGAAAAGGGTGTCGGCTAAAAACCAGAGTGGAACGATATAGTGGCAAAGGAAATTTTCCACACGGTAAAAGTCTGTCGCAATCGGAGCAAGCATAAAATGGTAAATCACACAGGTAATCATGATACTCATGGTAACACCACCCTTGAGACGAAGCAAGGTCGGACTTTGCCAATTTTCACCTGAACGGCTCATCACACGGAGCAGATAGCCCGTGAAAATCGTTACCAAAAGATTGGACAACACTGTGTAGTAAAGGAGCATACCAAAGCCACCGTGCTTGGTAATCTCCAAATAAACTCCTGTAAATGCCGCTAAGAACAAGAGCACACGACTATAAAAGATAAATTTATAATTCAGTTTCATGGCTAGATTTTCTTAACAAACTCTGACTTAAGTTTCATAGCTCCAAAACCATCAATCTTACAGTCGATGTTGTGGTCACCTTCTACGATACGGATATTTTTAACGCGAGTTCCTTGTTTCAAATCCTTTGGCGCACCTTTTACTTTCAAGTCCTTGATTAAGGTTACAGTATCGCCGTCAGCCAATTTATTTCCATTGGCATCGATAGCAACAACACCTTCTTCTACTTCTGCAACTTCTGCAGGATTCCACTCATAGGCACACTCTGGGCAGACCAAGAGACTTCCGTCTTCGTAGACATATTCTGAATTACATTTTGGGCAATTTGGTAAGTTGTTCATAAGTCCTCCTAAAACTAACAATTATTCTTTAAAATTCATATGTTATTGAACAGCAACTATTATACCGTAAAATCCTACTTTTGACAATGTGTCCTAAGTCCAGCAGACAAAAAAAGTCATGCAACTGTTTACAGTTACATGACTTTTAAAAGATGATTGGTCATGGGCACTTATCAGGTGCCTCATGATAAAAGGGGTAGCAACTATATTTTACAAACCAGGAGCTTGTCCAAGTTCTGCTGCAAGCATCCAAACTGTTTTCTCAAGTTCAGCCTTAGCACCAACAAAGATATCGTTTGTAACATCATCGCCTTCTTCATCAGTCACATCCAAAGCTTTTTGGAAAAGAGTGATGAGGTAGCGATAAATCGCTAGAACACGTTCCAAGCTTTCTTCAACGTTACGGAATTCTCCTTCTTCTTCTTCGATTTCACTGTGTTGAAGGAATTCTGTCAAAGTTGAGTAAGGTTTGCCACCAAGGGTAATTAAACGTTCGCTGATTTCGTCAAGATAGCCATCAAGGCTATCCATGTATTCATCCATTTTTGGATGCCATACGAGGAAACCACGACCACGCATATACCAGTGAACTTGGTGAAGGGCAATGTGAGCCACATACAAGTCCGCTACTGCTTGGTTCAATACTTCCTTTGTTTTTGCCAATGCTACTGGCGCTGTTTTAGATAATGTTGTTACGTCTTTTA
>CAURRB010000031.1:0-15140 GCA_963527085.1 Streptococcus oralis | reverse complement strand
TGAAAATGCTGTAATTGAAGATATTAAAAAAGACGCTTCAATCACCGATAAAGAAACGGCCATCAAAGAAGCCAAAGAAGAGATCGGTAAAGAAGACCTTTTGAAGGCTATCGCAGATGAGGATTTGGAGATTGGTGATGTTATTGTAGACTGGCCAGCAGATACGAGCGAGCACAAAACAGTAGTTGAACCTGTATCAGAATTCACAGATGAAGACCAAGCTAAGTTAGACGAAGCTGATAAAGAGGCTCAGGTTGATGTAGCTAAAGTTCGCTCAGATTTAATCGCTACCCTAGAAAAAATTGAAAGAGAGACAATCGACGACATCAACAAAGATGCCACTATCACTGATAAGGAAGCAGCGATCAAGGCAGCTAAAGAAGTGATTGGCAAGGACGGCATCTTGAAAGCTATCGAAGAAGGTGACATCGAAGCGTCAGATTTGTTAGATGATTTCTTGGCAGAAGATAGTGAACAAGTAACACCAGCCGAAGCGACGAGCCAAGAAGATTTCTCAAGTCAAGACCAAGCAAAACTGGCTGCAGCGGACAAGGAAGCAGCAGAAGAAGCAGCCAAAGTTCGATCAGATTTAATCGCTACCTTAGAAAAAATTGAAAAATCAACCATTGACGACATCAACAAAGATGCCACTATCACTGATAAGGAAGCAGCGATTAAAGCAGCTAAAGAAGTGATTGGCAAGGATGCTATCTTGAAAGCCATCGAAGAAGGCGATATCGAAGCGTCCGACTTATTGGCAGATTTCTTGGCAGAAGATAGTGATCAGGTGACACCGGCCGAAGCAAAAACTCAATCTCAACTTTCAAGTCAAGACCAAGCTAAACTCACTGCGGCAGATAAGGAAGCAGTAGAAGAAGCTAAGAAAGAAGAAGAGGCTAAACAAGCTGCAGAAGCAAAGGCTCATAGCGAATTGTTGACTGCCCTTGAAGGTATCGAAAAATCAACCATAGACGACATCAACAAAGACGCCACTATCACTGATAAGGAAGCAGCGATTAAGGCGGCTAAAGAAGTGATTGGCAAGGATGCTATCTTGAAAGCTATCGAAGAAGGCGATATCGAAGCGTCCGACTTATTGGCAGATTTCTTGGCAGAAGATAGTGATCAGGTGACACCGGCCGAAGCAAAAACTCAATCTCAACTTTCAAGTCAAGACCAAGCTAAACTCACTGCGGCAGATAAGGAAGCAGTAGAAGAAGCTAAGAAAGAAGAAGAGGCTAAACAAGCTGCAGAAGCAAAGGCTCATAGCGAATTGTTGACTGCCCTTGAAGGTATCGAAAAATCAACCATAGACGACATCAACAAAGACGCCACTATCACTGATAAGGAAGCAGCGATTAAGGCGGCTAAAGAAGTGATTGGCAAGGATGCTATCTTGAAAGCTATCGAAGAAGGCGATATCGATGCCTCAGACTTATTGGCAGATTTCTTGGCAGAAGACAGCGATCAAGTAACACCAGCCGAAGCAAAAACTCAATCTCAACTTTCAAGTCAAGACCAAGCTAAACTTGCTGCGGCAGATAAGGAAGCGGCAGAACAAGCAGCAAAAGTTCGCTCAGATTTAATCGCTACCCTAGAAAAAATCGAAAAATCAACCATCGACGACATCAACAAAGATGCCACTATCACTGATAAGGAAGCAGCGATTAAGGCGGCTAAAGAAGTGATTGGTAAGGATGCTATCTTGAAAGCCATCGAAGAAGGCGACATCGAAGCGTCAGATTTGTTAGATGATTTCTTGGCAGAAGACAGTGATCAGGTGACACCGGCCGAAGCAAAAACTCAATCTCAACTTTCAAGTCAAGACCAAGCTAAACTCACTGCAGCGGACAAGGAAGCAGCAGAAGAAAATAGTAATGCGAAAAAACTTGAGCTAAGCAAATTAGAAGAGCAAGTTGCTAAGATTAAAGTGCAATTATCAAGTTTACAAGTTTCTGGGGATAAGAATAGTCAAGTCAAAGACTTGCAACAAGCTTTAGCAGACTATGAGGATGCTATTAAGACTCTAAGCAGTGTCATGTCAGCTGTTCTTGAAATTGAAGACTTTAAAGGTGGGGTGAACGCAGTAGAAGCTGCAACTGCAGAGTTGCCAGAATACAACAAAGGTGCAAATGCGGTAGAAGCTGCTGTAAATGAACTCCCAGCCTATGCAGAAAGTGGCGCTCCAGTCGTAGCGAACGTTCCAGCTTACGGAGAAAGCGGTGCACCAATAGTAAACAATGCTCTGCCTTATGCAGAAAGTGGCGCTCCAGCCGTAGCAAATGTTCCAGCTTACGGAGAAAGTGGTACACCAGTAGTAAACAACACTCTGCCTTATGCAGAAAGTGGCGCCCCAGCTGTAGCAAATGTTCCAGTTTATGCAGAAAGTGGTGCTCCGGCAGTGGCTACTATTCCAGCCTATGCTGAAAAGATTGAACCTGCAGTATATGAAGTTCCAGAATACACTGGCAGTGTAGCTCCTTTGGCTACAAATCCTACTCTCGGAACGAAACAAGATCGTACCTACAAAGCGCCTGCAGCAACGGATGAGCAACTCCTTCCAAATACAGGAAGCCAAGATGCTTCAGCAGTCGCATCACTAGGATTTGTTGGTTTCCTTCTTGGTTTGCTACCATTTGCAAAGAGAAAATTGAACAAATAAATCGCATGAAATCAATAAAAGAAAAGGATTTGAATAGTCCTTTTCTTTTTTATGGTGAAATAGGGATAAGTCCAAGTCATTTGGCTCTTTCCGATGGTATTTTTCCTCGCTTTCATTTATAATGGGTGTATGGACAAGAAAAAATTATTATTAATTGATGGATCTTCTGTTGCCTTTCGAGCTTTTTTTGCGCTTTATCAGCAACTAGATCGGTTTAAAAATGCTAATGGTCTTCATACCAATGCAATATATGGCTTTCAACTTATGTTGAATCATGTCTTGGAGCGAGTTGAACCCAGCCATGTTTTGGTAGCTTTTGATGCAGGTAAGACGACTTTCCGAACAGAGATGTATGCAGACTACAAGGGTGGGCGTGCTAAAACTCCAGATGAGTTTCGTGAGCAATTTCCCTTCATTCGTGAGTTGTTAGACCATCTTGGGATTCGCCATTATGAGTTGGCCCAGTATGAAGCGGATGACATCATCGGGACCCTAGGTCGCTTGGCTGAGAAGGATTCTTTTGATGTGACTATCGTCAGCGGAGACAAGGACTTGATCCAGTTGACAGATGAGCATACGGTGGTCGAGATTTCCAAGAAAGGTGTGGCTGAGTTTGAGGCCTTTACGCCAGACTATCTCATGGAAAAGATGGGCCTCACACCAGCTCAGTTCATTGATCTTAAGGCCCTCATGGGGGATAAGTCTGATAATATTCCTGGCGTCACGAAAATCGGTGAAAAGACGGGTATCAAGCTCTTGCTGGAGCATGGTTCGCTTGAGGGTATTTATGAAAATATCGATGGGATGAAGGCTTCTAAGATGAAGGAAAATCTCATCAATGACAAGGAACAAGCCTTCCTGTCTAAAACCTTGGCGACTATTGAGACTCAGGCACCAATTGAGATTGGCCTTGATGATTTGGTCTATAGTGGACCAGATGTGGAAAATCTCGGGAAATTTTACGATGAGATGGGCTTCAAACAGCTCAAACAAGCTTTAAATGTGTCGTCAACGGATGCGCCTGAGAGCTTGGATTTCACTATCGTTGACCAAGTCAGTCAAGACATGCTGAGCACAGACTCTATCTTCCACTTTGAACTCTTTGGGGAAAACTACCATACAGATGATTTGGTTGGTTTTGCCTGGTCCTGTGGGGATAAACTTTACGCTACAGATAAACTTGAGCTCTTGCAGGAGCCTATTCTCAAGAATTTTCTAGAAAAAACACCTCTGAAAGTGTATGACTTTAAGAAAGCTAAGGTTCTTTTAAATCGCTTGGGCTTGAACCTGCAGGCCCCTGCTTTTGACAGTCGCTTGGCCAAGTACCTTCTCTCTACTGTCGAGAATAATGAAATTTCAACCATTGCGAGTCTTTATGGTCAGACTTACATAGTCGATGATGAGACCTTTTACGGCAAGGGAGTCAAGAAGGCAATTCCTGAACGGGAAAAATTCTTGGAACACTTAGCTCGCAAGGTTGCTGTATTGGTTGAAACCGAATATGTTTTACTTGAAAAACTCAGTGAACATGGACAGTTAGATCTCCTCTATGACATGGAACAACCTCTGGCTTTTGTCCTTGCCAAGATGGAAATCGCTGGAATTACAGTCAAGAAAGAGACCTTGCTTGAGATGCAGGCTGAAAATGAGCTTGTCATTGAAAAACTAACTCAGGAGATTTATGAGCTAGCTGGTGAGGAGTTTAATATCAACTCACCTAAGCAGTTGGGGGTACTTCTCTTTGAAAAGCTCGGTCTTCCTCTAGAATACACCAAGAAAACCAAGACAGGTTACTCAACAGCAGTGGATGTGTTAGAGCGCTTAGCTCCTATTGCCCCAATCGTTAAAAGAATTCTAGACTACCGTCAGATTGCTAAGATTCAATCTACCTATGTGATTGGCTTGCAGGATTGGATTTTGGATGATGGCAAGATCCACACGCGCTATGTGCAAGATTTGACTCAGACCGGACGTCTGTCTAGTGTAGATCCAAACTTGCAAAATATCCCTGTTCGTTTGGAACAAGGCCGTCTCATTCGTAAAGCTTTCGTACCTGAGTGGGAGGATAGTGTACTACTCAGTTCGGACTATTCACAGATTGAGTTGCGCGTTTTGGCGCATATCTCTAAGGATGAGCACTTGATTAAGGCCTTTCAAGAGGGAGCAGATATCCATACCTCGACGGCCATGCGTGTCTTTGGAATTGAACGTCCTGAGGATGTGACTCCAAACGACCGTCGCAATGCCAAGGCCGTCAACTTTGGAGTGGTTTATGGGATTTCAGATTTTGGTTTGTCTAATAATCTGGGCATCAGCCGTAAGGAAGCCAAAGCCTACATTGATACCTATTTTGAACGTTTTCCTGGGATCAAAAACTATATGGAAGAAGTGGTACGTGAGGCGCGTGATAAGGGCTATGTAGAGACTCTTTTCAAGCGTCGTCGAGAGCTACCAGATATCAATTCGCGCAACTTCAACATTCGTGGTTTTGCAGAGCGTACAGCCATTAACTCTCCTATCCAGGGTTCAGCAGCAGATATTCTTAAGATTGCTATGATCCAGCTAGCCAAAGCTCTAGTTGAGGGTGGTTATCAGACCAAGATGCTCTTGCAAGTGCACGATGAAATCGTCCTTGAGGTTCCGAAATCAGAACTAGCAGCCGTCAAAGCTCTAGTGAAACAAACCATGGAAGAAGCCATCCAGCTTAGTGTTCCACTCATTGCTGATGAGAATGAAGGAGCAACCTGGTACGAGGCTAAATAAGAAAGCTAGGATAGAGTTTGAAGCGCGTGCCTTCAAACTCTTTTTCATAGTTTTCTGTAAGCAGTTTCCTTGACTTTTCCTTGTATTTGCGTTACTATATTTCCATATAAGATATGGGAGTCTGTGTACAGTCTGAGAGGAAGTGTTAAACTTCGACCGCACCTGATCTGGGTAATGCCAGCGTAGGGAACGATACTTAGTCTATTCTGCACCTTTTCCATATATGGTAAAGGTTTTTCTTTTTGTCAAAGGAAAACGAGAAGAGGAGGTTTTTATGAAAGCAAGCATTGCCTTGCAAGTTTTACCCCTATCACAGGGGATTGATCGGATAGCTGTTATCGATCAGGTCATTGCTTATCTGCAAGCTCAAGAAGTGACCATGGTGGTGACACCATTTGAAACGGTCTTGGAAGGGGAGTTTGATGAGCTCATGCGCATTCTCAAAGAAGCGCTTGAAGTAGCCGGGCAGGAGGCAGATAATGTCTTTGCCAATGTCAAAATAAATGTAGGAGAGATTTTAAGTATTGATGAGAAACTTGAAAAGTATACTGAGACGACACATTAGTCTATTGGGTTTTCTAGGAGTCTTGTCAATCTGGCAGTTAGCAGGAATATTCAAACTTTTACCCAAGTTTATCCTGCCAACTCCTTTTGAAATTCTCCAGGCCTTTGCTCGTGACAGAGAATTTCTTTGGTACCATAGTTGGGCAACCTTGAGAGTAGCCTTACTAGGTTTGGTCTTGGGTGTCTTGATAGCCTGTATCATGGCAGTCCTTATGGATAGTCTGAGTTGGCTCAATGACTTGATTTACCCCATGATGGTAGTTGTCCAAACCATACCGACAATTGCCATAGCTCCTATCCTAGTTTTATGGTTGGGTTATGGAATCTTGCCCAAGATTGTTTTGATTATCTTGACGACTACTTTCCCTATCATCGTTAGTATTTTAGATGGTTTTAGGCATTGTGACAAGGATATGCTGACCTTGTTTAGTCTGATGCGAGCAAACCCTTGGCAAATCCTGTGGCATTTTAAAATTCCGGTCAGCCTGCCTTACTTTTATGCAGGTCTGAGGGTTAGTGTCTCCTACGCCTTTATCACAACAGTGGTATCTGAGTGGTTGGGAGGCTTTGAAGGACTAGGTGTCTACATGATTCAGTCCAAGAAACTGTTTCAGTATGATACCATGTTTGCCATTATTATTCTGGTGTCGATTATCAGCCTTTTCGGTATGAAGTTGGTCGATATTAGTGAAAAATATGTGATTAAATGGAAACGTCCCTAAGATAAGGATGTTTTAGAAAAAGAAAAGAGGAAATGAAAATGAAGAAAACATGGAAAGTGTTTTTAACGCTTGTGACAGCTCTTGTAGCTGTCGTGCTGGTGGCTTGTGGTCAAGGGACTGCTTCTAAGGACAATAAAGAAGCAGAACTCAAGAAGATTGACTTTATCCTAGACTGGACGCCAAATACCAACCACACAGGGCTGTATGTTGCCAAGGAAAAAGGTTATTTCAAAGAAGCTGGAGTGGATGTTGACTTGAAATTGCCACCAGAAGAAAGCTCATCTGACTTGGTGATCAATGGCAAGGCACCATTTGCCATCTATTTCCAAGACTACATGGCTAAAAAATTGGAAAAAGGAGCAGGAATCACTGCCGTTGCTGCTATCGTAGAACATAATACATCAGGAATCATCTCTCGTAAATCTGACAATGTTAGCAGTCCAAAGGACTTGGTTGGGAAGAAATACGGTACTTGGAATGATCCAACGGAGCTAGCTATGTTGAAAACATTAGTAGAATCACAAGGTGGAGACTTTGAGAAGGTCGAAAAAGTACCAAACAACGACTCAAACTCGATCACACCGATTGCCAATGGCGTCTTTGACACTGCTTGGATCTACTACGGTTGGGATGGTATCCTTGCCAAATCGCAAGGCGTAGATGCTAACTTCATGTACTTGAAAGACTATGTCAAGGAGTTTGACTACTACTCACCAGTTATCATCGCAAATAACGACTATCTAAAAGACAACAAAGAAGAAGCTCGCAAAGTCATCCAAGCTATCAAAAAAGGCTACCAATATGCTATGGAACACCCAGAAGAAGCTGCAGATATTCTCATCAAGAATGCACCTGAACTCAAGGAAAAACGTGACTTTGTCATCGAATCTCAAAAATACTTGTCAAAAGAATACGCAAGCGACAAGGAAAAATGGGGTCAATTTGACGCAGCTCGCTGGAATGCCTTCTACAAATGGGATAAAGAAAATGGTATCCTTAAAGAAGATTTGACAGACAAAGGCTTCACTAACGAATTTGTAAAATAATGACAGAAATTAGACTAGAACACGTAAGCTATGCCTATGGCGATGAAAAGATTTTAGAAGATATCAACCTGCAGGTGACTTCAGGTGAAGTAGTTTCTATCCTGGGACCTAGTGGTGTTGGGAAGACCACCCTCTTTAACCTAATCGCTGGGATTTTAGAAGTTCAGTCAGGGCGAATTATCTTGGACGGTGAAGAAAATCCTAAGGGGCGCGTGAGTTATATGTTGCAAAAGGATCTCCTCTTGGAGCACAAGACAGTGCTTGGCAATATCATACTGCCCCTCTTGATTCAAAAGGTGGATAAGGCAGAGGCTATTGCCCGAGCGGATGACATCCTTGCGACCTTCCAGTTGACAGCGGTACGGGACAAGTATCCTCATGAACTTAGTGGGGGGATGCGTCAGCGTGTAGCCTTGCTTCGGACCTACCTTTTCGGGCACAAGCTCTTTCTCTTGGATGAGGCCTTTAGCGCCTTGGATGAGATGACCAAGATGGAACTTCATGCTTGGTATCTGGAAATTCACAAACAGCTACAGCTGACGACCCTCATCATCACGCATAGTATCGAAGAGGCCCTCAATCTCAGCGACCGCATCTATATCTTGAAAAATCGTCCTGGGCAGATTGTTTCAGAAATTAAACTAGATTGGTCTGGAGACGAGGACAAGGAAGTCCAAAAGATTGCCTACAAACGACAAATATTAGCAGAATTGGGATTAAATACGTAGCCTTTTAGGAAATTAGAATATATTAAATACAAGCGAAATCCTTGCTTGTATTTTTTATTTCAAAGCTGATGAACATGCATGATTAGGCTTAATATTTAAAGAAATGGTAAGTTAATATAAAAATAAATAAATTTTAGTTGACATTTTGTAATGGAACTGTATAATATAATTGAACCATTATAGACAATAAGGAGGATAATGTGGTGAAAAAGAGAACTAGTAAACTCTTTCGTGGCTTGATGGCCTTGCTACTGGTTGTGTCGGTCTTTTTGCCTGCGCTAAGACTTAATGGCGTTGTTAGTGCTGCCGAAAAAACTGAATCAGAGTACACTTTGACTACAGAGCCGACGATTAATACGAACCGATTAGTCGATCATGCCAAATATGGTGAAGGTAAGTTCTATCTTAAAACAACTTACGCATTCCCAGACAATGTAACTCTGAATAACGGTGATTTCATGGTTTATCACGTTCCAAATGAGTTCAAAATCGAAGTAGATTCTACTACAGATTTGAAAGCTCCGAACGGTGAAACGATTGCATCGCTGACAACAGAGAAGGCAACGAATACTGCTAAGATTACAGTAACAAACGAAGAGTACTTTAAGAAGTTTAATGAGAACAAACAAATTGTTGCATCATTTACTGTAGTATGGGCAGACCATGTTGAAAAGAATAAGGAATATGAAATCAACATTCCTGGTGCAGGAGTTTACCATTTGACTCGTATCGTTCCAGACGTTGACCCAACTGGATTTACTAAATGGGGAGTTCAAGACTCAGACGATCCTAACTATGTAAACTGGCGTATCCGTGTTAACCGCTATGCAAAATCTTACACTGGTGTAAATATCCAAGATACTATTCCTGATGGACAAGTTCTTGCAAGTGAAATCACTGGTTACTACTTCCCAGACTGGGAAAATGGTTACGGAAGAACAAAATTGGATAGTGCTCATGTCCAAGTAACAGATAAGAACCATTTCTCAATTACACCTAATGGTGATGGAACTCTTGATCATAAAGGTTTGTTCATCCTATACCGTACTCGTTTGACTAAACCAGTTGACCAAGTTACTAAACGTGTACTAAATAACGTGTCGGTAACTACAAACGAGGAAGCTCAACCAATTGATTTTGAAGGTTTTGCACCAATTACCACAACAGACGGTATTGGTGGAGGTGCCAAATCGGATGAGGTTGCTCTAGAAGTAACTAAGAAACTTGAAGGTAAAGCTCTTGAAAAAGATGCATTTAGTTTCCAACTTCTAGATGACAAAGGTAATGTTTTACAAACTGTCAAAAATGATGAGAATGGTAAAGTGAAGTTCGAGGCAATCAAATACAAAGAAGCAGGAACTTTTAAATATACCATTAAAGAAGTTAATGATAACAAACCTGGATACACTTATGATGCGAACGTCCTTAAAGCGACTGTAACAGTAGAAGATGTTTTGGGTGAAAAATTAGCAAGCGTCAAATTTGAAGATTCTAAGAAAGAATTTACAAACACATACGCTGCTAAAGAAGCAAAACTTCAACTTGAAGCTAAGAAAGTCTTGAACGGTAAAGCTATCGAGGCTGGCCAATTTGAATTTGAGTTGAAAGAAAACGGAAAAGTTCTCCACACTGTTTCAAACGATGCAAACGGTAAGATTCAATTCCCAGAACTTACGCTCACAGAAGAAAAAACTTATACATACACTATCTCTGAAAAAGCTGGTGATGTAGCCGGAGTTGAATACGATCCAAATGCTTATGAAGTAAATGTAGTCGTTAAAGATAACGGTCAAGGTCAACTTGTTGCAACACCAGATACAAAGAACATTACTTTCACGAACGTTTATAAAGCTAAACCAGATAAAAAAACTATCACAGCTACTAAAGTCTTGAACGGTAAAGAGCTTGAAGCTGATAAATACGAGTTTGAACTTAAAGAAAAAGAAAGTGACAAAGTCGTTGCGACAGCTAAAAACGCTGCAGACGGCACCGTTACTTTCAAAGAAATCGAGTTCGAAACAGCAGGTGATTACACTTACACTATCACTGAAAAAGCAGGTAGTGAAAAAGGTGTGACATACGATACTGCTAAACACGAAGTTAAGGTAAAAGTTACAGATAACGGTCAAGGCCAACTTGTTGCGACTGTAACTGACAACAACCCAACCTTCACCAACACTTATAAAGCTGCTTCAACAACTGTAAATATTACCGCTAAGAAAGTCTTAGAAGGTAAAGCCCTTGAAGCAGGCAAATATGAGTTTGAACTTAAAGAAGGTAACAAAGTAATTGGAACAGCTACAAACGCTGCAGACGGTACTGTTGCTTTCGAAGCAATTAAGTATGCAGCAGCAGGTGAGCACACTTACACTATCTCTGAAAAAGCAGGTAGCGAAGCAGGTGTGACATACGATAAATCTACTCACAATGTAACAGTAAACGTTACAGATAACGGTGCAGGCCAACTTGTTGCGACTGTAACTGACAACAACCCAACTTTCACAAACACTTATGTTGCATCTTCAACAAAAGTAATTTTCTCAGCTAAGAAAGTCTTGAATGGTAAACCTCTTGAAGCAGGTCAGTTTAAGTTTGAACTTAAAGAAGGTGACAAAGTAATCGAAACAGTTACAAATGCTGCAGACGGTACTGTTACTTTCAAAGCAATTGATTTCGCAAAAGCAGGTGTCTACACTTACACTATTACTGAAGTAAAAGGTGACGATGAGAATATCAAATATGATGAGAATTCTTACAAAGTGACAGTAACAGTGACAGATAATGGTGCAGGTCAACTTGTAACAGAAGTTACAGGTAACAACCCAACAATCACTAACACGTATACTGAACCGAAAAAAGAAGAACCTAAGGAAGATCCTAAGGGTGAACAACCTAAGGGAGATTTGCCAAACACTGGTGGAGCAGACTTTACAGCATTCTCTACTATTCTTGGTCTAGTTCTTGCAGCTTTGGCAGGACTTGTATACCGTGCTAAAAAAGTTGACTAATCTTAACTTTGAATAAAGCAAAATGATGGTGACCGTTTTACGGTCCCATCTTTTTGTTTTGGATATTTTATAATAATCTTCGCAACTCGTTCCCTTTTCCTTTAAAAAAATCAAAAATTTCGGTATAATAGTCAAAGATAGTCAAGGTTCAAAGAAGGAGTTTGATTCACTATGAGATTTAAAAATACATCAGATCATATCGAAGCCTATATCAAGGCGATTTTAGACCAGTCTGGTATCGTGGAATTGCAACGGAGCCAGTTAGCAGATACCTTTCAGGTTGTACCTAGTCAGATCAACTATGTCATCAAGACCCGCTTTACGGAAAGTAGAGGTTACTTGGTTGAGAGTAAGCGTGGTGGTGGAGGCTATATTCGCATAGGGCGTATTGAGTTTTCTAATCATCATGAGATGCTCCGCGATTTGCTTTATTCAATCGGAGAGCGAGTTAGTCAGGAGATTTATGAGGATATTCTCCAGCTTTTGGTGGAGCAGGACTTGATGACCAAGCAGGAGATGACCTTGCTGACTTCTGTAGCAACGGATCGTGTCCTAGGGGAAGAATCCTCAGTTGTTCGTGCCAATATGCTCCGACAGCTATTACAAGAGGTAGATAGAAAAGAGAAGTAAGATGAACTATTCAAAAGCATTGAATGAATGTATCGAAAGTGCCTACATGGTTGCGAGCCATTTTGGAGCTCGTTACTTAGAGTCTTGGCACTTATTGATTGCCATGTCCAATCACAGTTACAGTGTAGCAGGTGCGACTCTAAATGATTATCCTTATGAAATGGACCGTTTAGAAGAGGTTGCTTTGGAACTGACTGAAACGGACTATAGCCAAGACGAAACCTTTACGGAATTGCCCTTTTCCCATCGTTTGGAGGTTCTCTTTGCAGAAGCAGAGTATGTGGCCTCAGTGGTCCATGCTAAGGTGCTAGGGACAGAGCATGTCCTCTATGCGATTTTGCATGATGGTAATGCTTTGGCAACTCGCATCTTGGAGAGAGCAGGCTTTTCTTATGAAGACCAGAAAGATCAGGTCAGAATTGCTGCTCTTCGTCGCAATCTAGAAGAACGTGCAGGCTGGACAAGAGAAGATCTCAAGGCTTTGCGTCAACGTCATCGCACAGTAACTGATAAGCAAAATTCCATGGCCAATATGATGGGCATGCCTCAGAATCCAAGTGGCGGTCTAGAGGACTACACGCATGATCTGACGGAGCAAGCGCGCTCTGGCAAGTTAGAGCCAGTTATCGGTCGTGACAAGGAAATCTCACGTATGATTCAGATTTTGAGTCGAAAGACCAAGAACAATCCGGTCTTGGTTGGAGATGCTGGTGTCGGGAAAACAGCTCTGGCCCTTGGACTTGCCCAGCGTATTGCTAGTGGGGATGTACCTGCGGAAATGGCCAAGATGCGCGTTTTGGAGCTTGATTTGATGAATGTTGTTGCGGGGACACGTTTCCGTGGAGATTTTGAAGAGCGCATGAACAATATCATCAAGGATATCGAGGAAGATGGCAAAGTAATCCTCTTTATCGATGAACTTCACACCATCATGGGTTCTGGTAGTGGTATTGATTCGACGCTGGATGCGGCCAATATCTTGAAGCCAGCCTTGGCTCGTGGAACTTTGAGAACGGTTGGTGCCACCACTCAGGAAGAATACCAAAAACACATCGAAAAAGATGCTGCCCTTTCTCGTCGTTTTGCCAAAGTGACGATTGAAGAGCCAAGTTTAGCTGACAGCATGACCATTTTGCAAGGTTTGAAGGCTACCTATGAGAAACACCATCGTGTGCAAATCACAGATGAAGCTGTCGAAACAGCAGTTAAGATGGCGCATCGTTACCTGACCAGTCGTCACTTGCCAGACTCTGCTATCGACCTCTTGGATGAGGCGGCAGCAACAGTTCAAAACAAATCCAAGCATGTGAGAATGAACGAATCCGACTTGAGTCCAGCTGACAAGGCCTTGATGGATGGCAAGTGGAAACAAGCAGGCCAGCTAATCGCAAAAGAACAAGAATTGCCTGTCTATAAAGACTTGGTAACAGAATCTGAAATCCTGACCACCTTGAGCCGCTTGTCAGGGATCCCAGTCCAAAAGCTGACGCAAACAGATGCTAAGAAATACCTGAACTTGGAAGCGGAGTTGCACAAACGTGTCATTGGCCAAGATCAAGCTGTTTCAAGTATTAGCCGTGCTATTCGCCGCAATCAGTCAGGTATTCGCAGCCACAAGCGTCCAATTGGTTCCTTTATGTTCCTAGGACCGACGGGTGTCGGTAAGACCGAATTAGCCAAGGCTTTGGCAGAAGTTCTCTTTGATGACGAATCAGCCCTTATCCGCTTTGATATGAGTGAGTATATGGAGAAATTCGCAGCCAGCCGTCTCAATGGAGCTCCTCCGGGCTATGTGGGCTACGAAGAAGGTGGGGAGTTGACCGAGAAGGTTCGCAACAAACCTTACTCAGTGCTCCTCTTTGATGAGGTAGAGAAGGCCCACCCAGATATCTTTAATGTTCTCTTGCAAGTCTTGGACGACGGTGTCTTGACAGATAGCAAGGGACGCAAGGTTGATTTTTCAAATACCATTATCATCATGACGTCAAACCTTGGTGCGACGGCTCTTCGTGATGACAAGACAGTCGGCTTTGGGGCCAAGGACATTCGTTTTGACCAGGAAAATATGGAAAAACGAATCTTTGAGGAGTTGAAAAAAGCTTATCGACCAGAGTTTATCAACCGTATTGATGAAAAGGTGGTCTTCCATAGCTTAGATAGCAACCACATGCAAGAAATTGTTAAGATTATGGTGAAACCATTGATTGCTAGCCTAGCAGAGAAGGGCATCGACTTGAAACTGCAAGCTTCAGCCCTGAAGTTGCTAGCTAGTCACGGTTACGATCCAGAAATGGGAGCCCGTCCACTTCGCAGAACCCTGCAAACAGAAGTGGAAGACAAGCTAGCAGAACTCCTTCTCAAGGGAGAACTGGTAGCAGGCAAAACCCTCAAAATCGGTGTCAAAGCCGGACAATTAAAATTTGATATTGCTTAAAAATGGAGAGTCAGGAGCAATCCTGATTCTTTTTTCTACTTTTTTATAAAAAATGATAAAAAACTATTGACAAAATAAAAATATAGTATATAATAAAAACATAGAAAATAAAAATATCAAAAATTATAAAAAGGTAAAACATTTATGAAAAAGAAAACAGCAGTGGTATTTGGGACCTTTGCCCCTCTCCATCAAGGGCATATCGACCTGATCCAGAGAGCGAAGCGCCAGTGTGATCAGGTCTGGGTAGTCGTTTCAGGCTATGAGGGAGACCGAGGGGAGCAGATAGGCTTAAGTCTTCAAAAAAGATTTCGCTATATAAGAGAGGCTTTTCGTGACGATGAGTTGACCTCTGTCTGCAAACTGGATGAGACCAACCTTCCCCGTTACCCTATGGGCTGGCAGGAGTGGTTGGACCAGATGTTATCGGAGATTTCCTACGATGAAGCCCATCAAGAACTGATCTTTTTTGTGGGAGAAAATGAATACCAGCAAGAGCTATTTAAACGTGGATTTGGCACTGTCTTACAAGAAAGAAAGTTTGGAATCTCAGCGACTATGATTCGAGAAAATCCAAGCAAAT
>CAURRB010000030.1:0-15910 GCA_963527085.1 Streptococcus oralis | reverse complement strand
CAGCAAATATCACTTTTGATGTCAAACTTGCTCAAGAAATCTACGCAGCTTGTGACCTCTTCCTCATGCCAAGTCGTTTTGAGCCATGTGGTTTGTCTCAAATGATGGCGATGCGCTATGGAACTCTACCACTGGTTCATGAAGTGGGTGGCTTGCGTGACACTGTTCAATCCTTCAATCCGATAGAAGGAACTGGAACTGGATTTAGCTTTGATAATTTAACACCTTACTGGCTTAACTGGAGTTTCCAAACAGCCTTGGATGTTTATAAGAACCAGCCAGACGTTTGGAGAAATCTACAAAAACAAGCTATGGAATGCGATTTCTCATGGGATACAGCCTGCAAATCTTACCTGGACTTGTACCATAGTTTAGTCAACTAATAGATAAAATCGTATGATTCTTTCATACGATTTTTGGGCTGTTTAGAAAGGAAAGCTTATGTCTCAAGTAAAAGGCTTGTGTGTCATGGACGTTGACGGCACCCTGATAGCAGAAGAGGTGATTGATCTTTTAGGAAAAGAAGCAGGTTGCGAAGAAGAAATATCGCAGATTACAAGCCAGGCAATGCGAGGCGAACTGGACTTTGAAACAAGCTTACGAGCGAGAGTGGCTTTGTTAGAAGGTCTTTCGGTTTCGGTCTTTGATACTGTCTTCAAATCCATTCATCTGTCTAAGAATGCTCAAGAATTTATCTCCATACTTCAAAAGAAGGGTATTCTAGTCGGTATAGTGTCTGGTGGGTTTGCACCAATAGTTGAGAGATTAGCAAAGTCTCTTGGGATCACTTATTACTCTGCAAATCAGTTAGAAGTCAAAGACGGTTTTTTAACAGGTCGACTAGTTGGTGAAATTGTGACAGGTCAAGAAAAACAAGCCACTCTTGAGAAATGGAGAAAGGAATTAGGACTTCCCAAAGAAAGAACGATTGCTATCGGTGATGGTGCCAATGACCTCTTGATGTTAAAGACAGCAGGATGGAGTATTGCATTTTGTGCCAAAGAAGTCGTAAAATCCGAGATAGCTTGTCATGTAGATACGAGGGATTTTTTCGAAGTTCTACCTTTGATTGATTTCTTAGAATGAGAGGGAACTATGAAAATTGTAATTGCACCCGATTCTTTTAAAGAAAGTTTGACGGCAGAAGAGGTCGCTCAAGCTATAAAAAGGGGTTTTGAACAGTCAATAGCAAATGTAGAATGTCTGCTTTGCCCTGTAGGTGATGGTGGGGAAGGAACTGTAGATGCTATTCGCCATTCTCTTGAACTAGAAGAAAAATGGTTCCAAGTGACAGGACCTTTTGGCCTAAAAGAAGCCATGCGCTACTTTTATAAAGATCAAATAGCGCTCTTTGAAGTTGCTGACTTGGTTGGTCTTGGAAAGATTCCGCGGGAGAAACGAAATCCCCTTCACATCCAAACCAAAGGTATCGGAGAGTTGATTCGCCATCTCATTGATCAAGGGATGAAAGAAATCTATATCGGAGTTGGTGGTACGGCTAGTAATGACGGTGGGATAGGCATTGCTGCTGGTTTAGGTTATCGTTTTTATGATAAGAATGGAAAAGAATTGCCTGCTTGTGGTCAGACTTTGCTTGAGTTCGAGTCAGTTTCAGACAGTGAGTTGTATAGGATTCCTGAAGATGTGAAAATCCGCATTTTAGCAGATGTCGTGAGCCCTTTATGTGGTCATCAAGGAGCAACCTATACATTTGGAAAACAAAAGGGCTTGGATCCTGCTTTATTTGAGATAGTAGATCTAGCTATGCAGCGTTTCTATGAAAAATTCTCACCTTCAACCCTGTCTTTGAAGGGAGCAGGAGCTGGCGGTGGCATTGCTGCTGGACTCTGTGCCTTTGCTGAGGCCAGTATTGTATCTGGAATTGACACTTGTTTGGATTTGATAGACTTTGATAAGCGGGTTGAAGATGCTGACTTGGTTATCGTTGGAGAAGGCAGGCTGGACAGTCAAAGCTTCGCTGGGAAAGCTCCTATCGGTGTAGCAAAAAGAACTCCTAAGGGAGTTCCTGTTATAGCTATTTGCGGTAGCCTTTCTGAGGATTTGCCTCCCCTACCATTCGAAAATATACAAGCAGCCTTTTCTATTTTAGAGAAAAGTGAACCTTTGGAGGATAGTTTGAAAAATGCAAGTCTCTATTTGGAGCACACAGCTACTAATATTGGTCGTTTGTTAAATTTGAGAAATCATTAACCAAACCATTTTTTCCAGATAGATTTTTTAGGAACCTCTGTCTTTTTCTCTTCCCAGAGGCTTGAGAAAGCAAGTCTGAGGTCCTTTTCATCTACTTGAACAGGTTCATTTGTATGAATGACAAGACCGAAAGGAGAGGTGATATGATCGTCTGAAACAATAGTCGCCTGACAGTTGCTTTCCTTTGCTTGTCTTAAGTAAAAGACCTGTTTGTCAAACTCGATACTTGGTGAGATTTTCACAAAAAGTATCTCTACCTTTTCTTGAAAACTTTCTAAAATAGAGAAAAATCCATGTTCTAATTCAGAACTATTGGCAGTACTGATATCCGCGTAGCCAAGAACTCTTTCCTCGAAAGTGCCGAGATAGCGGCGTTGTTCGTCAGGGTTTATTTTCGGCCCACCATGAGCTTTTTCTAGTAGTTGTTTTGATAAATCTGTCATAAAAACAGTATATCACAAAAATCGCAAGAAAACAGATAAAAGAAAGCGATTACTTTATAAAGTTAAGGAAAATTTGCACAAAGATAACGTTTTTTCTTGAAAAACGCTTATTTTTAAGGTATCATAGAGGTGTAAAAAATTTAACTCAAAGGAGAGTAAAAAATGTCAATTATTACTGATGTTTACGCTCGCGAAGTCCTAGACTCACGCGGTAACCCAACACTTGAAGTAGAAGTTTATACTGAATCAGGTGCTTTCGGACGTGGTATGGTTCCATCAGGAGCTTCTACAGGTGAGCACGAAGCAGTTGAACTTCGTGATGGCGACAAATCTCGTTACGGTGGTCTTGGTACACAAAAAGCTGTTGATAACGTAAACAATGTTATCGCTGAAGCTATCATCGGTTACGATGTTCGTGACCAACAAGCTATCGACCGTGCTATGATTGCTCTTGACGGTACTCCTAACAAAGGTAAATTGGGTGCAAACGCAATCCTTGGTGTGTCTATCGCTGTAGCTCGTGCTGCTGCTGACTACCTTGAAATGCCACTTTACAGCTACCTTGGCGGATTCAACACTAAAGTTCTTCCAACTCCAATGATGAACATCATCAACGGTGGATCTCACTCAGATGCTCCAATCGCATTCCAAGAGTTCATGATCTTGCCAGTTGGTGCACCAACATTCAAAGAAGCTCTTCGTTACGGTGCTGAAATCTTCCACGCTCTTAAGAAAATCCTTAAATCACGTGGTCTTGAAACAGCCGTAGGTGACGAAGGTGGATTCGCTCCTCGTTTTGAAGGAACTGAAGATGGTGTTGAAACTATCATTGCTGCTATCGAAGCTGCTGGTTATGTTCCAGGTAAAGACGTATTTATCGGATTTGACTGTGCATCATCAGAATTCTACGATAAAGAACGTAAAGTTTACGACTACACTAAATTCGAAGGTGAAGGAGCTGCTGTACGTACTGCTGCAGAACAAATCGACTACCTTGAAGAATTGGTAAACAAATACCCAATCATCACTATCGAAGATGGTATGGACGAAAACGACTGGGACGGTTGGAAAGCTCTTACTGAACGTCTTGGTGGTAAAGTTCAATTGGTTGGTGACGACTTCTTCGTAACAAACACTTCTTACCTTGAAAAAGGTATTGCAGAAGGTGCTGCTAACTCAATCCTTATCAAAGTTAACCAAATCGGTACTCTTACTGAAACTTTTGAAGCTATCGAAATGGCTAAAGAAGCTGGTTACACTGCCGTTGTATCACACCGTTCAGGTGAAACTGAAGATTCAACAATCGCTGACATCGCAGTTGCAACTAACGCAGGTCAAATCAAGACTGGTTCACTTTCACGTACAGACCGTATTGCTAAATACAACCAATTGCTTCGTATCGAAGACCAACTTGGTGAAGTAGCTGAATACCGTGGATTGAAATCATTCTACAACCTTAAAAAATAATCGTTGATTTAACAACGTTTGAAGCCCCTCGGATTTTTTCCGAAGGGCTTTTTTGATGTTCAGGGAGCAAAAAGGGGGCAGTGTTTATGGTATAATAGACAAAAACACTTGTATTAGAAAGAAATTATGTCTAAAGAAATTGATATTGAGTATTACCACCAACTAGCCTTGCAAAAGCAAAAGGAGCACCGAAAAGTCTTAGCCAATCTAAAGAAAAAACCTCCTAAAAACTTAGATAAGATTGCGCAGCAGATTCACGAAGAAGTCTTTGCTGAGATCGATTGCACTGCATGTGCTAACTGTTGCAAGACATTGGGACCCGACTTTAAAGAAGCCGATATTACCCGTATTGCTAAGTACTTTAAGATGAAATTACCAGCTTTTGAAGCGGAATTCCTTCAGGTAGATGAAGATGGGGACAAGGTTTTCAAATCCATGCCTTGTCCCTTTCTAGGAGGAGATAATCTCTGTTCCATCTATGAAGTTCGTCCCAAGGCCTGTCGGGAATTTCCCCATACAGACCGTAAGAAGATTCATCAAATCAACCATTTGACGATTAAGAACACCTTGACCTGTCCTGCAGCCTATCTCTTTGTTGAGAAACTAAAGGATAAGTTATAGAAATTTACTCCTTTAAATCTTGTACAAAGATTCTAGGGCGAAAATATCTGATATCTGATAGACTATAGATAGAATTGAACATGGCCTAAAAGCTATTATGTGAAAAAGAAAAAATTACCTAGAATAATAAGAACTAACGTTAATTTTCCTATTTTCACTTTGCTTTTAACGTCCTTTGTATCTTATGGAGGTAAGGAAAAAAGAATATGATGCAGCAATTCAATCAAACCATGGATTATTTGGAGCAGCAGCTGACTGGAGAAGTGGAGATGAAAAGATTTCAGCAGCTATCGGGCTATTCTTACCCTCTCTTTAGCAGGCTATTTTCTATTCTGGCAGATATGACATTAGCAGAATACTTGCGCAATCGCAGGTTATCAGCAGCCGTGACAGACTTGCGTGAAAGCTCTGAGAAAGTCATTGACATAGCGTTGAAATACGGCTATGACTCTGCGGATGCTTTTAGTGCGGCCTTTAAGAAATTCCATGGTGCAACTCCCTCAGAAGTTCGAAATGGAAAACCTTATCGGGTCTTTCCTAAGCTTCAATTATCCTTAAAAATCACAGGAGGAAAGAACATGGATATCAAGATTCAAAAGAAGCCTGCATTTACCGTGGCAGGCGTCCTATTGGAAGCTATTGACAATAGCAAATGCCCGTCTGCTTGGGAGTATCTCTATGCTCATCACAGCTTTGAAAGCCTAGAAAGTTTAGGTAGTGGCCAATCCTTTGGCGTCTGCTCGGATGTCAAAGAAGGCGAAATCATCAACTATATGGCTGCTTATGATGTGACGGATAAAACTAAAGCAGAAGAACTAGATCTGTCAATCAAAGATATATTAGCGGCTGAATATGCTATCGTCCCAGTCAAAGGTCCTATACCAGCTAGCATTCACCATGCTTGGAAATATGTTTTGGAGGTCTTTTTCCCTGAAACTGGTTATCGCCACTCAGGAGCGCCAGACTTTGAAGTCTATACTGAAGGAGACATGTCGTCACCAGACTATCAAATGGAACTCTGGATACCAGTGATTAAGAACTAGATAATTTTCTGACATTTTATAAAAATGCAAATCGAACTCTGTAAAAGATAGCTTTTACAGAGTTTTTCTTTCTTTGATTGTACGAATTTATGAGAAGAGCAATAAATTTGATTTTACTTAAATTTAAGTATAAGGAATTTTTAAGCATTTACTTGTATACTTTTTCAATCATCAAAGAAAGAGGTGTAAATATGAACTATCTAGTTATTCCAGCTTACGAACCTGACTACAATCTCATCAAATTGATTGAAAAGATTCACAATAAGAGCGATTTTTACATCATTGTCATTGATGATGGAAGTTCGGCAGAGTGCCAAGATATTTTTTCTAAAGTAGAACGCTATGCGACAGTCCTTCGTCACCAGGTCAATCAAGGAAAAGGGAAAGCGCTGAAAACAGCCTTTGAGTACATTCAGTCACTTAACATGCCTGGAACTGTTGTCACAGCTGACGCAGATGGCCAACATAGGATCTGGGACATCTTTCGTAGCTTGACCAAATCAAGTGAAAATCCTAATACACTTGTTCTTGGTGTCCGTGCCTTTACAGGCAAGGTTCCCTTGCGTAGTCGTTTTGGAAACAGCTTGACTCGCATCTTGTTTAAACTGCAAACAGGTGTCGCTGTATCCGACACACAGACAGGATTACGTGCCTTTTCAACGGATATGATCCCTTTTATGCTCAAGGTAGAAGGACAACGGTATGAATACGAGATGAACATGCTCCTCGAAGCAAGCCAAGCCTACCCAATCTTAGAAGTTCCAATTGAAACGGTCTATATCAACGACAATGAGGCCTCTCACTTCCGACCTATTCGAGATGGCTTGATGATTTATAAAAATATTTTAAAGTTTGCGCTCTCGTCTTTTAGTAGTTTTATCGTAGATTATGTGGTCTACGCTCTCTCTATTCTATGCTTGAGCTTCATTCCGACTGGTTTGCGTGTTCTCCTCTCAAATGGTTTGGCACGTGTGACTAGCTCCATCTTTAACTTTTCCACCAACAAAAAATTGGTCTTTAAGAACAAGGCGAGCAGTTTCAAAACAGGATCAGGCTATTTTGGATTAGCAGTTGGTCTCTTTATCTTAGACACCATCCTGATTCGCCTCTTTAATTCGGGTCTTGGAGTCAATTTGCTGATTGCGAAGATACTTGTCGGAATCATGCTCTTTATTCTCTCTTGGACCATTCAAACTCGCTTTATTTTCAAAGAAAGGACCTGTAGCCCATTATGAAAGTTTTAAAGAAACCCTATCTATACGCCTCGGTCTTGGGCTTGCTCCTGACAAGTTCCTTTACCTATTCGATGTTGAAGACCTTTGTACTCGCTGAAACGATTTCCACTGTATCTAATACCGGCTCAACCTCTAACATCGCAGCAGCAAGTCAGGCAGCAAAAAATGCCCAGGTGACGGATACTAGCTATTCAGATGGAAATATCAGTGTCACCCTCACTGAAAAGACTGTTAATGAAACGCAGATCTATGTGGCAGATATAACCCTCAGTTCATCGGATTATCTAAAAACAGCTCTAGCTCAAAACTCCTATGGAACCAACGTCACAGCTAAAACCTCTGTAACAGCCGCTGAAAACAATGCTATTCTAGCTGTCAACGGTGACTACTATGGAGCTAATAGTTCTGGTTATGTTATACGTAATGGAGTTGTCTATCGGGACAGTGTCCGTGAAGACGCTAGTAATGGCGATCTTGCCATTTACAAGGACGGCTCCTTTAAAATCATCTACGAGGACCAAGTTTCAGCCGATCAGTTGGTTCGGGACGGTGTCGTCAATCTACTGGCATTTGGTCCGTCTCTAGTTGAGAATGGAGAAATATCTGTTGATACCAATACAGAAGTCGGTCAAGCCATGTCATCGAATCCTCGTACTGCCATCGGGATTATCGATGAAAATCACTACATCATCGTCGTTTCGGATGGTCGTACCTCTGAAAGCAAAGGCTTATCACTTTACCAGATGGCAGAAGTGATGAAATCTTACGGAGTGAAGACAGCCTATAACCTTGATGGTGGTGGATCCTCAACTCTCTACTTTAACGGTCAGGTAATCAATAAACCGACCACGGGTGGGAGCAAGATATCAGAAAGGGCGGTGAGTGATATTGTCTACATCGGTTACTAAAATCAAAAACAAACGCCTCAAAAAGACACTCGTAAGTTATAGTCTTCTCACTATTTTCTTCTTTGCATTTAGCTGTATCTACGAGTCCTTTAGTTTTGGGGAGACATCGCTTCATATGCACTATCTCTTTGCAGTCCCTCTAGTAGGGGGCGCCATTCTTGCATTTTTGTTGAAAATCATGCCAAACTTAGGACGAATTAGCCTAAACTTGTGGAACTCAGCAGTTGCAGTCCTAACAGCTGGAATGCTCTTTCGAGGTATTGTCAATCTATCAGGTCGTTCAACGACCTTAGACCAACCTTACTGGTATGTTGGCCTAGCATTTGCTATTTTGGCTATCGCCTCGCTTTTCTTTCATAAGAAGAATAGTCAAGAATTAGCTTAAAAATTAAAAACTGGTTGTTGAGAGAAACAGCCAGTTTTCTTGTTGAAGTTCATGACTATAGATTACAAATACCCATATTTTTTTGTTTGGATTTTATGGGGCATGCGAATAGTTTTCTCGGTATAATAGTCCCATAGAAGATAAGGAGGCAGGAATATGCAGATGTATTTTGGAGATGTATCACTTTGCTATAGCTATTCATTGGCAATGGCACTGGCTAGCTATGGCTATGACTTTAAAGCAGACTTTCTAGAGGCAATCATGGTGATGGGAAATGGCGCTAGTATCGTAAAGGAAGATGACCAGCACCCTCTAGTATTCTTTGATAACGGAATGCCAGATCTTTCCATCTCCCATTCCTTAAAAATACTTGGGTTTGACTATGAGGATTTCTATCTAAAAGATGGAGCTGAAGTAGATTTGGAAGAGATTAAAAGAAAGTTGGAAACCTTTCTGTCCAATGGACCTGTCGTACTGGGTCCTCTTGATATGGGGCATTTGACTTACAATCCCAATCACACAATTCTTTATGGTGTGGATCACTTTGTAACTGTGTATGCTCTTGATGGTCAGTATCTCTATTTGCATGATCCAGCTGGTTTTGCCTGTATGAAGGTTACTTTTAATGACATTATAGAAGCTTGGAAGGCGGAGGCTATTGACTATAAGCGTGGTTCTTATTCCATGTGGGGAAATTTTAAGAAGGTCAAGAGTCCTAGTCAGACTGAAATCTATCAGGAAACAGCAAGGATTATGAAAAACCGATATCTGAATGGTCAAAGTGGTGTTTTGGAATGTTATGCAAAAGCAGTTGCTGAAAACGGCTTAAATACCGAGCAAAAACAATTGCATCAGTATTTCAGCTTTAAACTTGCTGCTGTTCGAAATCTCTATCTCAGTAAATTCTTAAAAGATCATAATCCCGAAGGGACAAGATTAAAAGAAGAATTAGCTACTTTATTTGGCCAAGCTCACCTTTCGTGTTTAAAAGAAAATTACCAAGAACTATCCCATTTGCTCTATCAGATAGCTGAAGTGGATGGTCTCTTTAAAGATTTATATATAAAGTAGTGACTATAAGCATAAAAAAATAGTTAGTAGAAGCAGTTTTTCTTAAAATGAAGAACTGCTTTTTGATTATGGTATAATGAAATAAGAAAATACCTCAACCTACTAGAAAATGAAGGGAGAAATCCTGTGACTAGACCAAAAACCAAAGAGGAGCTAGTGTTAGCCTCTAAGGAAAACTATGAAAAACTTAATCTCCTAATTTCTCACCTAAGTGAAGAGGAGCTACAGACTCCTTTTGATTTTTCAAAAGACCAAAAGAAAAAAGAAGCTCACTGGAAAAGAGATAAAAATCTACGGGATGTCCTGATCCATCTCCATGAATGGCATCAGCTGCTTTTGATCTGGGTACATTCCAATCAAAAGGGTCTTGAAAGACCTTTTCTCCCTGAACCTTATAATTGGAAAACCTATGGAGAAATGAATGACGCATTTTGGAAGAAGCACCAGAAAACGACATTAGAAGAATCAACTAGACTCTTGGCGCAATCGCATAGAGAGGTTTTAGAGTTGATGGAAGGCTTTAGCAATGACCAACTCTTTACCAAAGGTATCTATAAGTGGACAGGAGGGACAAGTCTAGGTTCCTACTTTGTTAGTAGCACCTCCAGCCACTATGACTGGGCTCTTAAAAAACTCAAAGCTCATCAGAAAAATTGTAAGAAACGTTAATTGAAGTGCTTGTGAAGGTTGGAAAAGATTCTTCTAAGTTTCGAATAGTTTAGTGCTCGTAATTTTAGAGCCATTCTAGCTTTAGAATCCTTCTAAAATTAAAATTTAGGTTTGTCATAAACTTAGAATAGCACCAAAACATTTATATCAATGCAATTCTAAGTTTAGAATTACACTGATATTAAAGGAACTGAAGTGTTCGATGCTTAGAATGCCTTTGTTCTGAGAAATGTTGACTTGAAACGGATTCGAAAGGCTTATTTCTGATATAGGATGATAGATAGATGGGTGAGATGATGAACATACAAAAAGAGAAAGTTAAAAAAGAGTTGGTGTCCCTCTGTTTGGGAGAGCTTGCAGCCGTTCTATCCTTTTGGTTGTGTTTTTTCCTTTTGAAAAATAGGCTTGGTGATTGGAATGGTTTGATCTCTATTCTTTATCCTTTGTCTTTACTGACATTTATTTTGCTTCAAGGTTCAATCTATTGGGCAATTTTGATTAGAAGGCTGTCGAAACCTCAGTTCGGAAGTGGAAGTGTTCCCAAACTATATGGTTGTTTCAGAATACTAGACCTTGTTTTACTTATTTCAGGCTTTCCTTTTATAGTCTGGAACACACAGAGTGTTCGAGTGGCTATTATAGCCACACTAATACAGCTTTTTGCCCTTATCGAATGGATTAATTATTTCCTCGTACGCTTATCTTATAGTTTGAATCTACTTGTTTTATGGAAACGAATTACTAAGGGAAAACTTGAAAAGAGTAGAATAGCCAAGGAGTTGGGGTAGGGGATAATGAATGTATATTTTAGATACTATCAATATAAAACTTTAGTTGACGTTAAATAATATTAAAAATGAATAGGAGAATATCTATGTCTGTAGGGTTAATGGTTGGTTATAATTGGTGGACTATAGGAGAAGGGAGTCTTTTTAATTCATTCTTTTCGACTATTTATGTTCGTTTAGAGAATAATGAGTGGGGAAGTAGATACCCAGTAATAATGAATAAGCTTTACTGGGGAGATGTTCCTTTTGAATCTGTTGAAAGAGGAATAGAGGAGTTGTTATCTATCATAGAGGAGTTAAAAAAATTTCTCCCTCAGGATGTTATATGGGATTTTGAAGATTTGTCACTCACTCCTCCTTGGGGAAATAATATCGCAGAGCATATAACAAATTTATCGCATTATTTCATAACGAGTTCCGGAAAAGATTTATTCGAAGTTTTGCTGACTAGTTTTAGATTTGCACTTGAGCACGGTCAAAATGTGAGTGTAAAAAGTATTTGAAACTCAATAAATCAAAGGTTCATTTATGCTATAATGTTCTTAATGAATTTTCAGAAAGGAAACTCAATGTCCTACAAATTTCTACTTTTCGATCTTGATCACACCTTGCTTGATTTTGATGCTGCTGAGGATGTGGCTTTGACGCAACTTCTAAAGGAAGAAGGAGTTGCGGACATTCAAGCCTATAAAGACTATTACGTTCCTATGAACAAGGCTCTCTGGAAGGACTTGGAGCAAAAGAAAATCAGTAAACAAGAACTGGTTAACACGCGCTTTTCTCGTTTATTTGCTCATTTTGGACAGGAAAAAGACGGTAGGTTACTTGCCCAGCGTTATCAATTTTACTTAGCCCAACAGGGACAAACTCTGTCGGGTGCTCATGAACTCTTGGACAGCCTCATCGAGCGTGATTATGACTTGTATGCTGCGACAAATGGGATTACTGCCATCCAGACAGGGCGTTTGGCTCAATCTGGTCTGGCTCCCTATTTCAACCAAGTCTTTATCTCCGAGCAATTGCAAACGCAAAAGCCTGATGCACTATTCTATGAAAAAATCGGTCAGCAGATTGCAGGATTTGATAAAGAAAAAGTCCTGATGATTGGAGATTCCCTAACAGCAGATATTCAAGGTGGCAATAATGCTGGCATAGTTACTATCTGGTACAACCCTCATCACCTTGAAAATCACACACAAGCCCAGCCAACTTATGAAGTCCATTCTTACCAAGACTTGCTGGATTGTTTGGATGCTATGTAGTGCTTTTCCTAAGAGAGGATGATATGGAAATTAAAGTCATTGAAGAGATTGATAATTTACTAAATCTCATCGAGCAGTATCGGTTAAAAGGTGTGGTTGCTCAAGTAAATTCGTTAAAAGAGTTAAAGTATATCATAAGCAATCATATAGAGCTAAGTACTCGAGAGAAGATGAATATCCACTATTCACTCTTTCTCCCTAGGGGTGGTTTATCTGAACTCTACTATATGGACGCTAATCTTGAACGGATGATGTCTGTAAATAATCAACTTTCCTATGCTATTGATACAATCGAAAAGTTTTTAATGGCTGATTGATGCTGTAAATACTAATGTCCAATACTAGGATGAATAACAGTATATATAAGAACTGTAAAAAGTGGTTTAGATAGCCACTTTTTGCTATAATAGAGGCAGTAAAAATGAAGGAATAGTAAACTATGTCAAGACCAGAACTTTCTCTTTATGAACCATTGTATACACTAAAGGAAGTTGATCAAAATATCTGGATAGTAGATGGTGATTTGATTCAAATGGATATGAAGGTTTTCAAACTACCTTTTCAGACACGTATGACAGTGGTTAAGTTAAAGGATGGAAAACTCTGGATTCATTCTCCAATCGCGCCAAACGAGGAGCTCTTTACTGAACTGGATGCTTTGGGCAGAGTCGCTTACCTGATTTCTCCAAATAAGATTCACTATGCCTATATTGCAGATTGGAAAAAAAGATATCCTCATGCGCAAACATGGTCTAGTCCAGGAGTTGAAGAGAGAGCGAAAAGTCAGAATGTCAAGGTGGTATTCGATGCTCCCTTAACAGATAAGGCTCCTGACCTATGGTCTGATGAGATTGATCAGCTTATTTTTAAGGGTAGTTCTGTGATTGAAGAAGTGGTGTTTTTTCATAAATCAACTAAAACACTCATTGTAACGGACCTTATAGAGAATTTTGAATCGGAAAAAATATCCAGTCCAATCCGCAGAAGATTTTGTCGTTTAGCTCGTGTAACAGCCCCTGATGGACAAACTCCTATCGATTATCGGATGACTTTTTTAGGAAGACAAAGGGAAGCAAGAATGTCTTTTTTCCGTATGTTAAACTGGAAACCTGATAAGATCATACTTGCACACGGTCTATGCTTTTTTGAGAATGGTATAGATGAATTAAAACGTGCTTTTAGATGGATACGGTAAAGGAGAAAAAGATGCAACACTCATCTTGGCATGCTTTGATTAAGGAGCAATTACCTGAGGGGTATTTCGGGAAAATCAATCAATTTATGGATCAGGTCTATGCTCAGGGAACTGTTTATCCACCTAAGGAAAAGGTTTTTCAGGCTCTCTTGACTACTCCTCTGGAAGAGGTTAAGGTGGTGATTTTAGGGCAAGATCCCTATCACGGGCCAGATCAAGCGCAGGGTTTGAGTTTTTCTGTACCTGACTCAATCCCAGCTCCGCCGTCCTTGCAAAACATTTTAAAAGAATTGTCAGATGATATCGGCGTTAAGAAATCACATGATTTGACGTCTTGGGCTGAGCAGGGAGTCTTACTTCTCAATGCTTGCTTGACGGTTCCTGCTGGGCAGGCCAATGGTCATGCTGGACAGATATGGGAGTCATTTACAGATGCTGTGATTCGGGTTGTAAATAATCTAGACAAACCTGTAGTCTTTGTACTCTGGGGTGCTTATGCACGTAAGAAGAAGGCCTTAGTTACCAATCCTCACCACTTGATTATCGAATCAGCCCATCCTAGTCCTTTATCGGTTTATAGAGGATTTTGGGGTTCCAAGCCTTTTTCCAAGGCCAATGCATTCTTAAAAGAGACAGGACAAGAGCCAATCGATTGGCTTAGATAAGGAGAGAATATGCCTCAGTTAGCGACGATTTGCTACATTGATAACGGAAAAGAACTGCTCATGCTCCATCGCAATAAGAAGCCCAATGATGTCCACGAAGGTAAATGGATTGGTGTTGGTGGGAAGCTAGAGCGAGGTGAGACTCCTCAAGAATGCGCTGCGCGTGAAATCCTCGAAGAGACAGGTCTCAAAGCCAAGCCAGTACTTAAAGGTGTTATCACTTTTCCTGAATTCACACCAGATTTAGACTGGTACACCTATATTTTTAAGGTGACGGAGTTTGAGGGTGACTTGATTGACTGCAATGAGGGGACGCTGGAATGGGTTCCCTATGATGAAGTTTTGAGCAAGCCAACTTGGGAGGGTGACCACACCTTTGTTGAGTGGCTTTTAGAGGATAAACCCTTCTTTTCAGCCAAGTTTGTTTATGATGGGGATAAATTGTTGGATACCCAAGTTGATTTCTATGAATAAAGGAGAAAGTAGATGCTACTTATCAAAAATGGTCGTGTAATGGATCCCAAGTCTTGTTTGGATCAAGTGTGTGATGTTTTGGTCCAAGATGGGAAAATTGTCAAAATTGCGCCTGAAATCAAGGGAGAAGGAGCAGAAGTGATTGACGCTACTGGTCTTGTAGTTGCGCCTGGACTAGTCGATATCCATGTTCATTTCCGTGAACCTGGCCAGACTCATAAGGAAGACATCCATACTGGGGCACTAGCGGCTGCTGCAGGTGGTTTTACAACGGTTGTCATGATGGCTAATACCAGTCCAACCATTTCAGACGTAGAAACTTTGCAAGAAGTTCTTCAGTCAGCTGCCAAGGAAAAGATTAACGTTAAGACAGTTGCGACCATTACTAAGAACTTTAATGGCCAAGACTTGACAGACTTTAAGGCACTCTTAGAAGCTGGAGCTGTTGGTTTTTCTGATGACGGTATTCCGCTTGAGAGCAGTAAAGTGGTCAAGGAAGCCATGGAAGAAGCTAAAAAACTTAATACTTTTATTAGTCTTCATGAGGAAGATCCAGGTTTGAACGGGATTCTTGGATTTAACGAAAACATCGCTAAGGAACATTTTCATATCTGTGGAGCGACTGGGGTGGCTGAGTACGCTATGATTGCGCGTGATGTTATGATTGCCTATGCAACCAAGGCCCATGTTCACATCCAGCATTTGTCTAAGGAAGAAAGTGTCAAGGTAGTGGAATTCGCTCAAGGTTTGGGAGCACAAGTCACAGCAGAAGTAGCACCACAACATTTCTCTAAGACAGAAGCTCTTCTTTTAACTCAAGGAAGCAATGCCAAAATGAATCCTCCGCTTCGTTTGGAATCAGACCGTCGTGCTGTTATCGAAGGTCTCAAGTCAGGTGTTATCACAGTTATCGCAACGGACCACGCGCCTCACCATGCAGATGAGAAAAATGTAGAAGATATCACCAAAGCGCCGTCTGGTATGACTGGCTTGGAAACCTCTCTATCTCTCGGCTTGACTTATTTGGTGGAAGCTGGTGAGCTAAGCTTAATGGAATTGCTAGAAAAAATGACTGTCAATCCAGCCAAGCTTTACAACTTTGAAGCAGGTTACTTAGCTGAAAATGGTCCAGCGGACATCACTATCTTTGATGCTAAAGCTGACCGCCTTGTGGACTCCCATTTTGCTTCGAAAGCAGCCAATTCACCATTTATCGGTGAAACCTTAAAAGGGCAGGTCAAATATACCATCTGCAAGGGACAAATTGTCTACCAAAACTAGATGGGACTCTGCTCTTAAATTGAAATGAATAGAGAGCACTTATGTACCAAACCCATCAATTTAAAGATAAGTTTATCTTATTTCTTAAGATATTTTTCCCTATCCTGATTTACCAGTTTGCCAATTATTCTGCCTCATTTGTTGATACAACCATGACTGGGCAGTACAATACCATGGACTTGGCTGGTGTTT
>CAURRB010000029.1:0-16114 GCA_963527085.1 Streptococcus oralis | reverse complement strand
TTTTGTCCTTGCTTGAGATTGCGAGTCAACGTAGCAATCTTGTGATTTTGACAGGGGGCTTGGGACCAACTGAGGATGATTTGACCAAACAAACTCTGGCAAAATTTTTGGGAAAAAATCTAGTGTTTGACCCTCAAGCACAAGAGAAACTGGATATTTTCTTTGCTCATAGACCTGACTATGCTCGGACACCGAATAATGAGCGCCAAGCCCAAATTGTGGAAGGGGCAACTCCATTGCTAAATGAGACAGGCTTAGCTGTCGGAGGAGTGTCGGAAGCTGATGGAGTGACTTACGTAGTTCTTCCAGGACCTCCTAGTGAGTTGAAACCCATGGTCTTAAATCAGCTCTTACCCAAGTTAATGACTGGTGCTAAGCTCTATTCACGAGTGCTCCGTTTCTTTGGGATTGGGGAAAGCCAGTTGGTGACCATTTTGGCGGATTTAATTGACCATCAAACCGATCCGACTTTGGCGCCGTATGCCAAAACAGGAGAAGTGACCTTGCGCTTGTCTACAAAAGCAGTTAGTCAAGAAAAGGCTGATCAAGCGCTGGACATCCTAGAAAATCAAATCTTGAGTCGCCAAACTTTCGAAGGAATTTCTCTACGAGACATCTGTTATGGATATGGGGAAGAAACCAGTCTCGCAAGTGTCGTTGTAGAAGAGCTAAAGAAGAGACAGAAAAGCATTACTGCGGCAGAAAGCTTGACGGCAGGTCTTTTTCAAGCGACATTAGCAGACTTTTCGGGCGTTTCAGCAATCTTTAATGGCGGTTTTGTCACTTACAGCCTAGAAGAAAAGTCCAAGATGTTGGATATTTTCGAGCAAGAGCTAAAAGAACACGGGGTTGTTTCTGAGTTTACGGCTCGAAAAATGGCAGAGCAGGCACGGATCAAGACTCAGTCTGACTACGGAGTTAGTTTAACGGGTGTGGCAGGGCCAGATAGCCTAGAGGGGCATCCAGCTGGTACAGTTTTTATTGGACTGGCACATGCAAAAGGGACAGAGGTTATCAAGGCTAATATCGCAGGACGGAGTCGAGCAGATGTCCGACATATTGCGGTCATGCATGCCTTTAACCTAGTTCGCAAGGCTTTATTAAGTGACTAAATTTTGGTATAATGAAAGATAGGTCTAAGGACCAGTAGAATATAGGAGAACAAAATGGCGAAAAAACCAACAAAAAAATTAGATGAAATTGGGAAAAAATTTGGAGCAGACCGTGAAAAAGCATTGAACGATGCTCTTAAATTGATCGAAAAAGACTTTGGTAAAGGCTCAATCATGCGCTTGGGTGAGCGCGCGGAGCAAAAAGTTCAAGTGATGAGCTCAGGCTCATTGGCTCTTGACATTGCCCTTGGTTCAGGTGGTTATCCTAAAGGGCGTATCATCGAAATCTATGGACCAGAATCATCTGGTAAAACAACCGTTGCCCTTCACGCTGTTGCGCAAGCTCAAAAAGAAGGCGGTATCGCTGCCTTTATCGATGCGGAACACGCACTTGATCCAGCCTATGCAGCAGCACTTGGTGTGAACATTGACGAATTGCTCTTGTCACAACCAGACTCAGGTGAGCAAGGTCTTGAAATTGCAGGGAAATTGATTGACTCAGGTGCAGTTGACCTTGTCGTTATCGACTCGGTTGCGGCCCTTGTACCTCGTGCGGAAATTGATGGGGATATTGGAGATAGTCACGTTGGTTTGCAGGCTCGTATGATGAGCCAGGCCATGCGTAAACTTGGTGCTTCTATCAATAAAACCAAAACAATTGCCATCTTTATCAACCAATTGCGTGAAAAAGTTGGAGTCATGTTTGGAAATCCAGAAACAACACCTGGTGGACGTGCTTTGAAATTCTACGCTTCAGTCCGTTTGGATGTTCGTGGAAGCACACAAATCAAGGGAACTGGTGACCAAAAAGATACCAATGTCGGTAAGGAAACCAAGATCAAGGTCGTGAAAAACAAGGTGGCTCCACCATTTAAGGAAGCCTTTGTTGAAATCATGTACGGAGAAGGGATTTCTAAGACTGGTGAGCTCTTGAAGATTGCAAGTGATCTCGATATCATCCAAAAAGCGGGAGCATGGTACTCTTACAAGGGTGAAAAAATCGGACAAGGATCTGAAAATGCTAAGAAATACTTGGCGGATCACCCAGAAATCTTTGATGCCATTGACCACCAAGTCCGTGTTCAATATGGCTTGATTGAAGATGAAGAAGGGACAACTCCTACCTCTGGCGCAGAAGATCTAGCACCTAACCAAGAAGTAACGCTTGACCTAGGCGACGGACTTGAAATCGAAATTGAAGATTAAAGATGAAAGCGGAGAAGTCCTTCTCTGCTTTTTATGTTTAATTATTAAGTCTCCATAAGCTTCAAAAGCGTAAAAAAAGAGTATTTAATCAAAAAAATTAAAAAAACTGTTGCAATTTTTTTGATTTGATGATAAAATTAAATCATTCTATAAAAAGGAGACTACTATAATGGAAAAACGCCTTGTTCGTAACGTACAAGACAAAAAGATTGCTGGTGTTTGTGCTGGTGTCGCTGACTACTTTAACATGGACCACACACTTGTTCGTGCACTTTGGATCATCTTCACCCTACTTGGTGGTTCTGGAATCTTAGCTTATGCTGTTCTCTACTTCCTTCTTCCAGAAGGCAATGGAGAAGCTTAAGCCCTAGAGAGAATAAAAGTTTATTCTGATCAGTTGAAAATAAAAAATGCATGTAATCGTAGATTGCATGCGTTTTTATATGTATCTTCTATCGAAAAAGAGAGGTTTTTCACCAGAAGGATAAGTCCTGTTTAATGGTCACTAAAACGACGATACTCTATATGAAAGTCAAAATAATGTTCATTCTGTAACTTTTGGAAGATGTCGCGATAGGCTTCTTCGTCAAAATGGTCGCCACGGTAGAGAATTTCAAAACTCAAACCATCGTACTCTAGAAAAGCGTTGGCTGTTTTGAAACCATTTTGGTGATAGAAATCCATGCGGGCCTTTCTCTGCTCCAAGTTATCGCATTCTTCGTCCAATCGCTCGACTTCTAGTAACATGGTTCGCTGATAAAAATCAGTCAGCTTTTCGATGATTTCTTTTCCATATCCGTGGCTTCTCAAGTGGGGCATAATGGCAAAAAAACTGATATAGAAGGCTTTTGGATTGGAGATGGTAAAAGCAAAGCCGACAAACTCTTCTTGGTTATAAAAGGCAAAAAAGTGGGCGTCCTCTCGGTCCTGATAGCGCAAGAACTCTGATAGAGGAACTCGTTCTTCCTCGGGGAATGCTTCCTTGTTTAGCTTTTCAACCTTATCCAAATCAGGAAAAGCATCGGTAATTAATTGACTGGTCAAACTCATAAGTGACCTCCTTTTCTTGATTATAGCAAATTGTCTCTCTGTAAGCAATTGATTGCAAACTTAGTGACAGAGCCTTGTCGCTCCTTTAGAAAGCTGATATAATAGCTTTATGAATAAGAAACGATCCGTAGACTTGATACATGGTCCTATTCTTCCTGCGCTGTTAAGCTTTGCCTTTCCAATCTTGCTGTCTAATATCTTTCAGCAACTCTATAATACAGCTGACGTCTTGATTGTTGGGCGTTTTCTTGGTCAAGATTCTTTGGCTGCAGTAGGGGCGACAACTGCCATTTTTGACTTGATTATAGGCTTTACGCTTGGTGTTGGAAATGGCATGGGGATCGTCATTGCCCGCTATTATGGGGCTCGTAATTTCACCAAAATCAAGGAAGCAGTAGCAGCAACTTGGATTTTAGGTGCTCTTTTGAGTATTGTGGTCATGCTGATGGGCTTTGTCGGTCTGTATCCACTCTTGCAATATTTAGATACCCCTGCAGAAATCCTCCCCCAATCCTATCAATATATTTCTATGATTGTGACTTGTGTAGGCGTCAGCTTCGCTTATAATCTCTTTGCAGGCTTGTTGCGGTCCATTGGAGACAGTCTAGCAGCTCTTGGATTTCTGATTTTTTCTGCCTTGGTTAATGTGGTGCTGGATTTGTATTTCATTACGCAATTGCATCTGGGAGTTCAATCCGCAGGGCTTGCTACCATCATTTCGCAAGGCTTGTCAGCGGTTCTTTGCTTTTTCTATATCCGTAAGAGTGTTCCAGAACTGCTCCCTCAACTCAAGCATTTTAAATGGAACAAGGCCTTGTACGCGGATCTTTTAGAGCAAGGTTTGGCTATGGGTCTGATGAGTTCGATTGTGTCCATTGGTAGTGTGATTTTACAGTCTTCAGTCAATACCCTTGGAGCTGTGATTATTAGCGCCCAGACGGCGGCGCGTCGCATTATGGCTTTTGCTCTCCTTCCGATGACGGCTATTTCTTCTGCTATGACGACCTTTGCCTCTCAAAATCTTGGGGCCAAGCGACCAGACCGCATAGTCCAAGGTCTTGGTATTGGGAGTCGCCTGAGCATGTCCTGGGCAGGTTTTATTTGTATCGCCCTCTTTTTTGCCAGTCCGAGCTTGGTTTCTTTCTTGGCCAGTTCGACAGATACCTACTTGGTAGAAAATGGTAGCCTCTACCTGCAAATCAGTTCAGTCTTTTATCCGATTTTGAGCCTTTTGCTGATTTATCGGAATTGCTTGCAGGGATTGGGGCAGAAAGTCCTTCCTCTAGTTTCCAGCTTTATAGAACTAATCGGGAAAATCGTTTTTGTGGTCTTGATTATCCCTTGGGCAGGGTATAGGGGAGTTATTCTCTGCGAACCCCTTATCTGGGTTGCCATGACTACCCAACTGTACTTTTCACTTTTCCGCCATCCCCTGATAAAAGAAGGCAAGGCAATCTTGGCAGCCAAAGGACAATCCTAGCTGGATTTGCTGAATAAAATCCATTTCCTCTAGTGAAAATCGAAAAAACTTGTGTTATAATAAGAAAGATTAAAATGTGAAAAAAGGAGATTCCTAATGGGACGTAAATGGGCCAATATCGTAGCCAAGAAAACGGCTAAAGATGGAGCTAACTCTAAAGTATATGCAAAATTTGGTGTAGAAATCTATGTAGCAGCTAAAAAAGGGGATCCAGACCCAGAATCAAACACTGCTTTGAAATTCGTTATCGACCGTGCTAAACAAGCCCAAGTGCCAAAACACGTTATCGATAAAGCGATTGATAAAGCAAAAGGGAACACAGATGAAACCTTTACAGAAGGCCGTTATGAAGGCTTTGGACCAAATGGATCCATGTTGATTGTGGACACCTTGACGTCAAACGTCAACCGTACCGCAGCCAATGTCCGTGCAGCCTTTGGTAAGAACGGTGGAAACATGGGTGCTTCAGGGTCAGTTTCATACCTCTTTGACAACAAGGGTGTGATCGTATTTTCCGGTGAAGATGCGGATGCCATCTTTGAACTCTTGCTTGAAGCTGATGTGGATGTGGATGATGTCGAAGCTGAAGAAGGAACAATCACTGTTTACACAGCCCCAACTGACCTTCACAAGGCTATCGTTGCCCTTCGTGAGTCAGGGATCCAAGAATTCCAAGTTACAGAACTTGAGATGATTCCTCAGTCAGAAGTGGAATTGTCAGGCGATGACCTTGAAAACTTTGAAAAACTTTACAGCGTTCTTGAGGACGACGAAGACGTACAAAAGATCTACACAAACGTAGATGGATTCTAATAGAAAAACGAACAGTTTTACTAGCTGTTCGTTTTTTTGATATTTGAACTTAAACTCTGGTTTCAGAATCGTTTTGTTTCTTGCTTTTTTCTAGACCTAGACCGACTGCATGTTTTTGGACGAGCAAGAGCTGTCCATTGTCTTGTTTTGCAAAAGTTAAGGTAACGGTCTTGATCTTGTCTCCAATGGAGATATAGGTGATTTTTCTCGTATCGTACCCTCCGATAGTGGAGTCAAACTCGGAGTCTGGTAGTCCGTGTTTTTTGATAATATCCTTGTAGTTGGTACCACCTTTTCCTTTGTTGTCAAGGTCACCTTCGATTAAGGCGTCGAACTGTTCTTGGGTCCAGGTGAAGGTGTCGTCTTCTTCCTCCTCAGGGATGGAATAGGCGCTATCATCTGTCAAGTCGCTTTCTTCTTCGCGTTCCATTGAGGCACTCGCCTCGCTGTAGGAACGGTTAAACTCCTTGACAAACTCTTTGTAGACATTAGCGTACAGTACCTGGGTCGTAAAGAAAAGTACAACAGAGGCAACTGCGAGGGATGTTCCGATAATGGCCATTGTTTTTCTTTTTTTGAGGTTGACGATAAGGCCGATAATCCCCAAGATAAATGCGACGATGGCGATGAAAAATGATAGATAGTTAATAAATGGAATCCAGGACCCTAAAAGTGCGATGGCTCCAAAAATGGTTGCTAAGATTCCTAAAACTCGTTGTTCTTCTGGTTTCATTTGAACGTTTTCTCCCTTCATCGAGTGAATGGATTTCTATCCACAGTAGTTAGTGCTTATTATAGAGAAAATATTGCCTAATGTCAATTTAAACCAAGATAGTTCTCATAGAAACTTTTTTCTTGACATCTTTTCTGAAAATGATAAAATAGTTCTCATGGAAACTTAATTAATTCTCCAGAGAACTATATTTATCGTAAGAAAGGAGCAATCATGGACAAGCCGATGTTAATGTTCAAACGTTTTGGACACCAGGTTCATCTGATGGTACAGAAAGAAGCCAAGCGATGTGGCATTGAATTTATGGGTGGACCGCAAGGGCAGGTTCTGCGTTTTTTAGATCATTGTGAACAAAAAGAGGAACTGGTCTTGATTAAGGATATCGAGCAGGAACTCAATATTAGCAAATCTGTGGCGAGTAATCTAGTCAAGCGCATGGTACAAAATGGTTTGGTTGAGCTAGAGGCGAGCCCCAGCGATAAGCGGGCAAAATTTGTTCGCCTGACGGAGAAATCGCGTTCGCAGATGCAAAAAGTTAAGGCATTTTTTGATCGGATCGATCAGAGTCTGCTAGAGGGTGTTTCAAAGTCCGACTTGGCAATCTTTGAAAAGGTCCTCAGTCAGTTGCAAGAAAATGTTGAGAAGATAGGAGGAGAGAATGAAGAAACTCGCTAAACGTATTACAGGAAAAGAGTGGGGAATGATCGTCCTTACGATTCTGTTCACTTGTTTCTCGGTCTATCTCGAGTTAGAGGTGCCGACTTACATTTCGCAAATTACAGAATTACTGGGAACGTCAGGGACACAGATGGATGCACTCTGGTCACCAGCTGCGAAGATGATTGGTTTGTCTTTATTGGCTTTCTTTTCATCTGTTATGGTTGGTTTCTTTGCTGCTCGCGTTGCAGCCTCCTATACAACCCATCTACGTAGAGATGTATTTCATCAGGTTTTAGATTTTTCACAGACAGAAATCAAACGCTTTTCAATCCCAAGTCTTTTGACTCGGACGACCAATGATATCACACAGGTACAGATGCTCTTTACCATGGGCTTGCAAGTGGTTACTCGTGGGCCAATCATGGCAATCTGGGCTATTGGAAAAATCCTTGGTAAGTCCGAATACTGGCTCTGGGCAGTCGTTGTGGCTGTTATTGTGAATGTCTTGATGACCACCGTTCTCATGACTCTGGCCTTTTCAAAACAATCGGTCATCCAAAAATTGACAGATAAACTCCATAGCATCACTCGTGAAAGCTTGACAGGGATTCGGGTTGTTCGTGCATACAATGCTGAGGATTACCAAGATGAGAAATTTGAAGCAGCCAATGATGAAGTGACGCGTCTCAATCTCTTTGTCAATCGATTGATGGCGATTATGAACCCGATTATGATGGCAATTTCCAGTGGTTTGACCTTAGCTATTTACTGGATTGGTGCCTATATCATCAACGACGCAAGTTTGGCAGAACGTTTGCCACTCTTTAGTGATATGGTGGTCTTCATGTCCTATGCTATGCAGGTCGTGATGGGCTTCCTTCTCATGGGAGCGCTCTTTATCGTTCTTCCTCGTACCTTGGTTTCGGCAGGACGTATCAATCAAGTATTGGATTTGCATTCTTCTATTGAAAATCCTAATCATGCACAGACAGCGGATCCTTCAGTTCAAGGACAAGTGGAATTTCGTGATGTGACTTTCCGCTACTCTAAAAACTCAGAAGCAGTCGTGGAACAGGTCACTTTCAAAGCAGAAGCGGGTCAAACCGTAGCCTTCATCGGATCGACTGGATCAGGTAAGTCCACGCTTGTCAACCTCTTGCCACGTTTTTACGACGTTTCTGATGGAGAAATCCTAGTGGATGGTGTCAATGTGCAAGATTATGACTTGGAAGATTTGCGCAATAAGGTCGGCTATATTCCGCAAAAAGCTGTACTCTTTTCTGGAGATGTCAAGGAGAACTTGGACTTTGGTAAGAGCAAAGAAACTCCTCTAAGCGAAGCTGCTATGTGGCAAGCCCTTGAATTGGCCCAGTCTAAAAGCTTTATCGAGGATAAGGAAGCAGGACTTGCATCAGAAGTGGCCCAAGGTGGAACCAACTTCTCAGGAGGTCAAAGACAGCGTTTGGCCATTGCGCGTGCCTTGGCTCGTAAACCAGAGATTCTCATCTTTGATGATTCCTTCTCAGCCTTGGACTACAAGACAGATCGTGTCCTACGCCAAGAGCTAGCAGAGAAAACAAAATCCATGACCAAGCTCATCGTAGCGCAGCGGATTTCTACCATTATGGATGCAGACTTGATCTTAGTATTGGATCAAGGAAAAGTCGTGGGACAAGGCAGCCACAAGGAACTTCTAGCTACCAACGAAGTCTACCAAGAAATTGCCTACTCACAACTATCGAAGGAGGAATTGGAACATGGAAAATAAAAAAGTGTCGGTCTGGAAACAGTGCAAACCTTATATGGCAGGCCTCCAACTCCCTCTTCTAATAGCAGTTGTGGCTGCAGTCATTTCAAGTATCATTACCGTTTATGGTCCAACTAAGATTAAAGAAATTACAAACTTGATTTCAGATGGTTTGGTGACTGGAATTGATTTAGAGGCTGTGTCAAGTATTGCTAGCTTTTTAGTGATTCTATATGTATTTGGCGCCATCCTTAACTATACACAGGCCTATATCTTTTCAACGAGTATCCAACATTTTTCAAAACGCTTGCGGACAGCAATCGCTGAAAAAATCAATCGTTTGCCACTTGGCTATTTTGACCGTCATTCACAAGGAGATACCCTTTCGCGCGTGACCAATGATGTGGATACAGCAGCGCAATCTCTCAACCAAAGTCTAGGGACAGTTCTTTCAGCTAGTTTCTTGTTGATTGCTGTCTTGGTGACCATGTTTGGGATGAACTGGATTTTGGCATTGGTAACCGTTGTATCAACCCTTGTTGGTTTTGCGGCGGTTTCCGTAATCATGGCCAAGTCACAGGGTTATTTTAAAGCCCAACAAAATAATCTAGCGGCCGTCAATGGTTACGTAGAAGAAATGTACTCTGGCCATAATGTAGTGACCAGCTACAACGCAGTGGACACCTCCAAAGCGAGATTTGCAGGTTTAAACCAAGACTTGCATGACAGTATCTGGAAATCTCAGTTTATCTCTGGTATCATGATGCCAGCCATGTTCTTTGTTGGGAACTTTAGTTATGTCTTAGTCATCATCGTTGGGGCCGCGCTGGCGTTAGAAGGGCATATCACTATAGGGATTATTGTAGCCTTTATGGTTTACGTACGGACCTTCTCTCAACCTCTGTCACAGATTGCCCAAGGGATTACGAGCTTGCAACAAGCGAGTGCAGCCATGACTCGTGTATTAGAATTTTTGTCTGAAGCAGAGATGCAAGATGAATCTCATAAGGAAAGACAATTGGCCCATATGAAAGGGGAAGTAGTCTTTGATCACGTGTCCTTTGGCTATACACCAGAGCGCACCATCATCCATGACTTTTCTGCGACAGCTCATGCAGGTCAGAAGGTTGCTATCGTTGGACCGACTGGGGCTGGGAAGACAACCATTGTCAATCTTTTGATGAAGTTCTATGAGCTAGATAAGGGAAGTATCCGCATCGATGGTGTGGATACTAAGGACATGAAACGCTCAGAAGTGCACGATGCCTTCTCAATGGTCTTGCAGGACACTTGGCTCTTTGAAGGAACCATTCGAGAGAACCTGATCTATAATCAGACAGACATCAGTGATGAACGAATGATGGAAGCCAGCAAGGCTGTGGGAATCCACCACTTTATCATGACCTTGCCAGATGGCTACGATACTGTTTTGGATGACACCGTGACCTTGTCTGTCGGACAAAAACAGCTCTTGACCATTGCTCGTGCCCTTCTCAAGGATGCACCACTCTTGATTTTGGATGAAGCGACATCCTCAGTCGACACACGTACAGAGGAATTGATTCAAAAAGCCATGGACCGTTTGATGGAGGGTAGAACTTCCTTTGTCATCGCCCACCGCTTGTCAACTATCCGTAATGCCGACTTGATTCTTGTCATGAAAGATGGCAATATCATCGAACAAGGCAATCATGAGGAACTAATGGCGCAAGGTGGCTTCTACGCTGACTTGTACAATAGTCAATTTACAGAAGACGAAGCAGAAGAATAAATCAAAAGAAGGCTTGACGGCCTTCTTTTTCTGCACTATACTAGAAGACAAACGTCTCACCTGTAGACGAAAAAAGGTAATGAATGAGAATTATAAATGAAAAATTATCAAGAATGGTATCGAAATATCAGCTCTAGACTAATCAGTCATCCCACTCTTTTATTTCTGTTACGCAGTTTCAATCGGTTGATGACAGTCGCCATGCCCCTGGTCTATTTGATCTTGCTAGTCACCACTTACCTGCAACTAGGACTTGGTCAGCAAGTTGGGGTTTATGTGCTTATTCCTGCATCAGGTTTTGTGACTTTGTCCCTGTTTCGTAAGAAAATCAACCACCCGCGACCTTATGAAACTTGGGATATCTGTCCCCTGCTTGAAAAAGATAGTTCGGGACAGTCGATGCCCAGCCGCCATGTTTTTTCGGCAACTATCATCTCCATGGCCTGTCTGCATGCCAGTCTACCTGTTGGCTTAGCATGCTTGATTTTTTCAGCTTTGCTGGGACTGGTGAGGGTTTTAGGGGGGGTTCATTATCCCAAGGATGTCTTGGTTGGCTATGCTTGTGGTCTGGTGTGGGGATTCCTTTTCTTCCTATTCTGACATGTAAGTTAAGCTAGTCCTACAACCACTTACTGCTTCAAATTGACCACTTGCTTTTTTGCCCTTGTATTCCTAACTTAGCTTTGATATAGTAGAGTCAGAAAGGAGATGTGATGAAGTTACGAATTGAGATTGACGGCAATTTAGAGGAGACTGAAATTGTCATCAAGACCCCTGCTTTGACAGATGAAATTGCAGATTTGCAACGGCTCTTGCAAAAGTCAAAGGCTCCGAGGTTGACTTTTTACAAGGGGACAGGTGAATATTATCTAGACCTGTCAGAAATTCTCTTCTTTGAAACAGAAGGGAGTAAGATTTACGCTCATAACCAGAAGGAAGCCTATGAAGTTCGCCTCAAGCTCTATGAGTTGGAGTCTATCTTGCCCCGCTATTTTAGTCGAGTTTCCAAGTCAACGATCGCAAACATCCGTCAGATTTACTCAGTGGACAAGTCCTTTTCAGGAACGGGCACCATTTCCTTTTATCAGACGCACAAGGAGGTTCATGTCTCACGGCATTACCAATCCCTCCTAAAAGAAAATCTAAGAAATATGAGGTAACAGACATGAAAAAGAAAGCATTTGGTATTGTTTTATTGGTTTTAGCAGCTTGGATCTTGCTGCAAGGGAATTTTGGAATTCCTTCTTTGGATGGCAAGATATGGCCTTTGATTGGTATCGCCTTTTTTGCTTACCAATCAGTTGAAGCTTTGCTTCGTCGTCATCTAACATCAGCAGTTTTTACCGCTCTAGTCGCCTTAATGATTGCGAATCATTTTTATAACATTTTTCCTATTCCAAACCAGTCTTTGTTTTGGGCTAGTATCTTAGCAGTGCTTGGTGTTGGTTATCTGACGCATTCAAGTAAGTTTTGGAATGAAAAAAAATGGTGGTACAATGGGAAAAAAACAGTCGTCACGGATAAGGAAGTCGCTTTTGGGAGCGGGACCTTCTATAAGCAAGATCAAGATCTCGTAGATGACCAAGTGGAAGTCGCTTTTGGGGATGCTAAAATCTACTATGATAATGCAGAGATGCTAGGTGATTTTGCAACTTTAAATATTGAAGTGGCCTTCGGGAATGCAACCGTCTATGTTCCACAACACTGGCGTGTCGATTTGAAAGTAGAAACATCCTTTGGTGCAGCTAAGGCAGACGCTCCTGTAGCACCAACAAACAAAACCTTGATTATCCGTGGAGAAGTCGCTTTTGGTAAACTTGGAGTTGTTTACGTTAAATAAAAAAATAGTTTAGGCCCTTGATAAATTCAAGAAAGTGTGATAACATAGTACGGTATGTGGTGCTAGCACATCCGCTATATTAGATCTAATAGGAGGAAAACACAATGGCTAAAGTATGTTACTTTACAGGTCGTAAGACTGTATCAGGAAACAACCGTTCACACGCGATGAACCAAACAAAACGTGCCGTAAAACCAAACCTTCAAAAAGTTACTGTGCTTATCGATGGTAAACCTAAAAAAGTTTGGGCTTCAGCTCGTGCTTTGAAATCAGGTAAAGTTGAACGCGTTTAATAAAAATGAAAAGACCTAACTGGTCTTTTTCTTTTGCTCTAAGAATAAAACCATTTGAAAAATAGAGTAAATATCCGCCGATACAGCATTCTGCTTTTACACTTGGGCTGAAATATGATAAAATAGAGTATCAACTAGTTGAGGTAAAAAAAATGACTGTAAAAATTAATACAAAAGATGGTCAAATCGAACTGACAGATGAAGTGATTGCAACCGTAGTAGGTGGTGCCGCAACTGAGATTTTTGGTGTGGTCGGTATGGCTAGTAAAAATGCCCTCAAAGACAATTTCCAAGCCCTTCTTGGTAAGGAAAATTATTCTAAGGGTGTTGTTATAAAAGCAGCCGAAGATGGTAGCATTGCAGTTGATGTTTATACCGTATTGAGCTACGGAGTAAAGATAAGCGAAGTGTCAAAAAACATTCAAGAGCGTGTTCGTTTTAGTTTAGAAAATCAACTAGGAATTACTGCTCAGACTGTGAATGTCTACATTCAAAATATCAAAGTTGTAGGAGAATAATCGTGTCAAAAATTACTACCAGTTTATTCCAAGAGATGGTGCAGGCTGCATCAACTCGTTTGAATAAGCAAGCAGAATATGTCAATTCATTGAACGTCTTTCCAGTTCCAGATGGAGATACTGGGACAAACATGGGAATGACCATCGAAAATGGTGCCAAAGAAGTAGCAGACAAGCCGGCTTCCACAGTAGGAGAAGTAGCGAGCATTCTTGCTAAGGGGCTCTTGATGGGTGCGCGTGGAAACTCAGGAGTTATCACTTCTCAGCTCTTCCGTGGCTTCTCTCAGGCTATCAAGGAAAAAGATGAATTAACAGGTCAAGACTTGGCTCTTGCCTTCCAATCTGGTGTTGAAGTAGCTTATAAAGCGGTTATGAAACCAGTTGAAGGGACCATTTTGACTGTTTCTCGTGGTGCGGCCATTGGGGCTAAGAAAAAAGCCGAGGAGACAGATGATGCTGTTGAGGTCATGCGTTCAGCCTTGGAAGGCGCAAAAGCAGCTTTGGCTAAGACACCAGAAATGCTTCCAGTCCTTAAGGAAGTTGGTGTGGTAGACTCAGGTGGTCAAGGTTTGGTCTTCATCTACGAAGGATTCCTTTCAGCTCTTACTGGTGAATACAGTGCTTCTGAAGACTTTGTAGCGACTCCTGCCAACATGAGTGAAATGATCAATGCAGAGCACCACAAGTCTGTAGCAGGTCATGTGGCAACTGAGGATATTACCTTCGGTTACTGTACAGAGATCATGGTAGCCCTCAAACAAGGTCCAACTTATTCTAAGGACTTTGACTACGATGAATTCCGTAACTACTTGAATGACTTAGGCGACTCTCTACTTGTTGTCAACGATGATGAGATCGTCAAAGTTCACGTCCATACAGAAGATCCAGGTCTTGTCATGCAAGAAGGTCTCAAATATGGTAGCTTGATCAAGGTAAAAGTGGACAACATGCGTAACCAACACGAAGCGCAAGTTGAAAAAGAAGCAACTCAAGGCAACAAGCCTGCTGAAACAAAAGAGTATGCCCTTATCGCAGTAGTAGCTGGTCAAGGTTTAGCAAATATCTTCCGTGCCCAAGGTGTGGATTATGTCATCGAAGGTGGTCAGACGATGAACCCTTCAACAGAAGACTTTATCAAGGCTGTTGAACAGGTCAATGCTCGCAACATTATCTTCTTGCCAAACAACAAAAATATCTTTATGGCAGCTCAGTCTGCGGCTGAAGTGCTTGAACAACCTGCTGTTGTGGTAGAAGCGCGTACAATTCCTCAAGGTTTGACGAGCCTTCTTGCCTTTGATCCAAGCAAATCAATCGAAGAAAACAAAGAACGTATGACTGCAGCCCTTGGTGATGTCATCAGCGGTAGTGTAACAACAGCCGTTCGTGATACAACTATCGATGGATTAGCAATTCATGAAAATGACAATCTTGGTATGGTAGATGGGAAAATCCTCGTGTCAAATCCTGACATGCACCAAACCCTGACAGAAACATTGAAACATATGTTGGACGAAGACAGTGAAATCGTGACTTTCTATGTCGGTGAAGACGGAAGCGAAGAACTTGCCAATGAAATTGCCCAAGAAATCGCAGAAGAATTCGAAGATGTTGAAGTAGAGATTCACCAAGGTCAACAACCCGTATATCCATATCTTTTCAGTGTGGAATAATCGTGAAAATTGAATGAAAATAACAGAAGGAAGCTGGTTTTACAGCTTCCTTTTTTATGCAAATGGAGTTATAAAGAAATTTCTGTAGAAATGAACATTCTATTGGAAATTCTATTTACTATAAGTTATAATGATAAAGCTGTTATGTTAGATTAAGTATGAATATAAAGGAGAAATGATGAAGAAAAAATTTTTTAATCAATCTTTTTCCCGCTTTTCGATTAGAAAGTTAAGTGTTGGGACCTGTTCGGTATTGCTAGGAACTTTTATGGTGATGGCTACTTCACCAGTGCAAGCAGATGAAGCTCAAGTCAACAATAAGGAACAACAAACGCAGGCGGAAATTCAACAGAAGGAAAAAAGTGCTGAGAATGGACAGGAAGTCATTTCTGAGCCTCAAAAAGTGGTAACACAGAACGAAGCGATTAAGGACCGGAAGGATAAAACTGAACCGTCCAAAATAGAAGTATCTGCACCAGTCGCTCAGAGCCAACCAGTTTCTCAAGTTGACAATGCGAAGGAGGAAAGTCAGCCCTCTTTAGATGAGGAGAAAAAGCAATCTCTAGAATCAACTCAAACTGAGCAGAAAAACAAGGAAGAAGGCAGTTCTAGTGGGAAAACTTCTTCAAGACGCAAGAGATCGTTAGATGAAGTCAATGCAGAATTTAAAACTCATTCGCCAATCAAGGATATCCATGCGGTAGATAGTGTTCGTGAATCCTTGACCTTTAGTATTACTGGACACGAAGCAGACTATTCTGGTGGGTATATCAAAATTCATTTCCAAAATGGGAAGGCTATTAAATTGACCCCTTCTCCAGTTGGTGGTGTAAAGTTCAGCCAAGAAAAAACGAATGGGGACCTTGACTTAAAGATAGAACCTGCGAATCTGAGAGGTGGAGCAAACTATAACTTCGTCTATACTTTTCAGATAGATCCTCTGACGCATAACTGGGGAGGTGCTGTCCAAGCAATTGGACCAGACCATAAGGTGACCGCAACTGCTAAGCTCTATGACAAAAATGGCAATGTCCTCAAAGAACTTGGAAGTATTGAACACACATGGAAAGTCTTAGAAAACGGTGTAGGTGGTCTGACACCAATGTCTAACAATCAGGTCATTGGCTACGATCGGAACAATGATGGTATCGTTGACGATGATTCGTCGGTTGTATCCTACTATCTATTTAATGGTGCGAAAGATCCTAAGAATAATACGGC
>CAURRB010000028.1:0-16705 GCA_963527085.1 Streptococcus oralis | reverse complement strand
ATCTTTGGTTCGACCTTGTCTATGCTGGACTTACATCTTATCTCATCCATCAAAAAAGTGGCTACATTCGCATTTTCCTAGCCAACCTCTTAGGTGACTCTCTCGTCTTTTTCGGAGGTGTTCTCAGCCTCCACTTCCTTGCTGGGATGCCACTTGATAATGCTCTTGCAGTAGGTGTCCTTCCCTTTATCCTCCCTGACCTTGGTAAGATCATTGCCATTAGTTTCATTGGTCGTCCCCTACTAGAACGATTGAAAAGCCTTCCATATTTTTCAAGATAAAAGAATAGTCCAGAACAATCGCTCTGGACTATTTCCTTTCTAAGAATCAACTGTACACTATTTAGATACTCGACTATTCTTATACCGGTATGAATATTAATCGTTTCATTCTTCAAATTATAGCTATTCACGATATGCAAAGTAGAAAAGCATTCTAATTAATTCAAATCTAATAAGCTTCTATTGATTTTGGATTCTTAAAAATTGTATACTTTTCAGAAAACGCATTTTCAATGATTGAGCTATATTTTATAAATTATTTGTGATACAATAGAGCTACCTAAAAGATTCAGAAAATTTAATGTTCATCGATTATTTATATTAACTTGATTATTTTGATTTCTTTTAAAACAAAAATGATTATAAATAATTATAAACAGAAAGGTAATTCTATGGCAAAGAATACTCGTGAGCTAATCATTAAAGCTCTCATCACACTAGCTAAGAAAAACCCTCAACGTAGTTCCTTTACAATGACTGAAATTGCTGCTGAAGCTGGTATTTCACGACAAGCGATTTATCAAAAGCATTTTAACAACTTTGAAGATATTATTGAATACATTCACGAAGAGACCAATCAGGACATTTTTAACGTCTTTAATAAGTACTGCCCTAGCAATGATGGAGATCCTATCAGCTTTTTAGCAGACCATATACTTCCTCTCATATACGAAAAAAGGGAAGTTGTTAACACCTTGTATACTACACAAGCCGACCCATGTTGGAAGGAATTTCTGCGTGGAACATACTCAGAGTGGGTACTAAAGAATGTCAATTACCAACTGAAATATAATTTTAATAAAGAGGACATCGCTTATATCATTACAACCATGGCAATCTCTTTCATTGAAGTCTGGATTCGTAAAGATAATCCAATTCCACCTGAAGAGTATAGAGAGACTTTCATTCAATTGTCTAAGACTTCTCTCTGTGACTATATTGTGTCCTAAAAAAAGAATCTTGAGTTGCACTCAAGATTCTTTTTATTGTCCCCCTTTAAAGGCATCGACCATTACCTGAAATTCTTCATTGGAAAGCGTGATTCCTTTGCCCATTTTAGTATGGTCTGGGCTCCAAGAACGAATATCAAACTTTGCGGGTGCTCCATTAAAGCTAACGCGATTTAGTTCTTTTGTCCATCCTTTGTCATTTTCAGATAAGGTGAGCAAGTGTTCTTCGATTTCAAATGTAAATTCTGCCATTTTAACTCCTTTATGTGATATGCTTTCTATAGTCTATTCGTAAAAATCTTGTGGTTTTTAAGAAAATTTTATATAATGTGGATATATAAGAAGGGAGGATTCTATGAGACAGACATTCAAACTAGTTCTAGATAAACTACATGGTTTTCTCAATGGGAATGATGATCATCCTCAAATCGAGGACAACTCCCTCACTACTATGATTGAACAAGCCATCCAGAAAAAGTCGGCTATTCATGTCATACTTGCTGAGACAAGTTTTACGGGTGATATTGTCAAACACGATGCTAACCGCCAACAAATCATCGTCAAAAATTTTTCAAAAAACGTGACTCGAATCATTCGTATCAGTGATATTAAACGACTTCGTTTTGTTCCCTCAACTGTACAAAAAGCTCAGAAAAGTCTATTTAAGAAAGAGTGAGATGTTCTTTGCATCCCACTCTTTTTCTTAACGGATTTGTTCAAAATGAAGGTGAACTGCGATATGGTCGCCATAACCACTTCTCTCCAAATCGCGTTGCAAGCGATAAGAGATATAGTGTTCTGCGATTGTAATGTAGCCAGCTCCAAGCAAGCGGTGCTCAACCATTGACTGGATCATGCTGATAGTGGCACGTTCTACTTTTGCTTCTTCCAAGTCCAAAACGACTTTTTTAGTAACTTGAGCTAAGTTTTGACGTAGGTCATCAGTCAAAACATAAACTGTTTGGGCTGCTTTTAGAACAGCTTGGTAAATTTTATCTGGATCAAATTCAGCAATTTCTCCATTACGTTTGATTACTTGCATAAAGTTCTCCTTTATTCTTTGTTTTCTTTGATTTCAGCCAGCATCTTTTCTTCTTCGGCTGTTAGTTGATAGTTTTCTAGCAGGTCAGGTCTGCGCTCGTAGGTTTTCTTTAGACTCTCATACAGCCGCCACTGGCGAATCTTTTCATGGTGCCCACTCATGAGCACATCTGGAACCACCATGCCACGATAGTCATAAGGACGTGTGTACTGAGGGTATTCGAGAAGACCTGAAGAAAAGCTATCATCCTGGTGGCTAGACTCCTTACCAATCACTTCTGGTATCAAGCGCACGGTCGCATCAATCATGGTCATGGCCGCCAATTCTCCTCCAGTCAAAACATAGTCTCCTAGGGAAATTTCATCGGTTACCAAGGTCTTGATACGCTCGTCATACCCTTCATAGTGACCACAGATAAAGATCAGTTCCTCTTCCTGAGCCAAATCCTCAGCGTAAGCTTGATCGAACTGTTTTCCAGCAGGATCAAGAAGAATGACGCGGGGATTATTCTTTTCAATGGCATCAAAGGCATCGAAAATAGGTTGGGCACGGAGCAACATTCCTTGACCGCCTCCGTAGGGCTCATCGTCAACATGACGGGCCTTTTCAGCGTATTCTCTATAATTATGATACTGGATATCCAAGAGCCCTTTTTCTCGAGCCTTCCCAACAATCGAGTGTTCCAGCGGAGAAAACATCTCCGGAAAGAGGGTTAAAATATCAATCTTCATCATCTAACCCTTCTAAGATGTCCACTTCGACCCGCTTGTTTGGAATATCAACATTGAGAACTACTGGCGGAATGTAAGGTAAAAGCAAATCACGCTTGCCTTTTCGCTTGACCACCCAGACATCGTTGGCTCCCGGTTGTAGGATTTCCTTGATAGTTCCAATCAAGTTGTCTCCCTCGTAAACTTCCAAACCGATAATCTCGTGATAGTAGAATTCACCATCATCTAAATCATTCAAATCTTCCTCAGCGACCTTGAGACTATAACCCTTGTACTTTTCAATCGCATTGATATGGTACATGTCTTTGAATTTGATAATGTCAAAATTCTTATGTTTACGGTGACTTGCGATGGTCACTGTTTGGACAAACTGATCTTTTTCATCAAATAAAGCCAGCTCTGCTCCCTTTTTAAATCGTTCTTCAGCAAAATCCGTCACAGATAAGACTCGCATCTCACCTTGTAGACCCTGCGTATTGACGATTTTTCCAACATTAAAGTAGTTCATCTTGTCTCCTGTACTCTCCTTCTTTCCATCTTATTCTGACAATTCTCGAATGATGGCTGCAATTTTTTCTGATTCTGACCATTGTAAATAATGGTGATTCCCTCCTAAAATGAGTTTAGTATTGGAAGTCCAATATTCTGATTCTCTGTACTCTTTTTCTCTATAAGCCTGACAAAAAATAAAAACAGGAATATGAGCTTCAATAGATACATTCTTAAAATCTTTCTCAGTAATCTCACAATATATATGAAATTCTGGAACTTGTCTTTCCAACTCTGAATCTTTTTCTTGCACTAAATCCCAGATTTCTTCATTAGTTTCAGAGCTAAATGCTGCTTGAGTTATGTTCTTAAAATAAACTTCGGGGCCACACTCTTCAATCAGTCTCATCTGCTCTTCCATTTCTGGATAAGGATTTTCTGAAAAATCAGAAAACATTACTTTTTTAGTTGTTGGTTCAATTGCTACTAAAGCCTGACACTTAATTGATTTCATCAATTTGCAAGCTAAAATTCCACTCAAGCTATGAACACAAAGTATATATTCAGAAATCGCCAATTCTTCAAGTACTTCATAAACCGCGTCTACAAGATTGTCCAGATTTTTTCCAGATTGATCATGAATCGGACTTCTACCTGTGTTCGGAAAATCAATTGTCAAATACCCAATTGTAGGAGGAAGTTTTTCAAGTATAAGTGAAAAATTTTCATAACTTGGTAGCAAACCTGCGCCATTTAGACAAACAAGCACTTTCTTTTGCTTTTTATAAGTAACAGAGAGACTGCCAATTTTTGTAGTTACTTCAAACCGTTTCATAAAGAAATCCACTCATTCTATAACAATGATTTATTAAAAACCCTTATCCTTTATTTTATCACGTTCCAAGGATTTTCACAAGTTGGAGAAAGAGGACATCAACTCTCCTTTCTCTTCAAAAATTCTTCCAAATCTCGTTCATGTTGGTACTTAATGGCAGCCTTCTTATCTTTGTCAAAAATGGTTTTGGTTAGGTCAATATCGTTAATGGCCGCAATTGCGACAGTGTAGTGAATAATATCAGCTAGTTCTTTGGCAAGTTCCTCGTTTGAGTCCTGGACGCCCTCTTTTCGACCAGAGCGCCCATTCAAGACCTCAGCTACTTCTCCAACTTCCTCCACTAACTTGATAAAGAGGCCTTCCTCAGTCCGAGACTGCTGGTAATGTTCGAGTAAGTAGGCTTGTAATTGTCTAAATGTTAAATCTTTCATCTTCAACTCCTCACAAAAAAGCGAGACTTCTGTCCCGCTTTTCTTATTTTTCATCGATAACGATTCTTACTTTCTTGTCTTCAGTTGGGACAGAGTAGACAATCGTTCTTATCGCTGAGATAGTGCGACCTTTACGACCGATAACACGACCGACATCGCTCTGGTCAAGATCCAAGTGATACTCCAAAAAGTCTGGTGTGTCTTCAATCTTGATAGTTAAGGCATCAGGTTGTGAAATCAAGGGTTTCACAATCGCAATAATGAGATTTTCAATCGTATCCATCTGTCAACCTACTTTAAACTTATTTTGAGAATTTAGAATCGTGGAATTTTTTCAATACGCCTTCTTTTGAAAGGATGTTGCGAACTGTATCTGAAGGTTGAGCTCCATCAGCCAACCATGCAAGAATGCGGTCTTCTTTCAAAGTTACTTGGTTTTCAGCAACAAGTGGGTTGTAAGTTCCAACTGTTTCGATGAAACGTCCGTCACGTGGTGAACGTGAGTCTGCTACGTTGATACGGTAAAAAGGTTTTTTCTTAGAACCCATACGAGTCAAACGGATTTTAACTGCCATTTTTTAATGTCTCTTTTCTTATTTTTTATTTCGGTGAAATAGCTGAGCTATTTAGCACATGTTCTATTATAGCAGATTTCTGACAGGTGTCAAGAAAAAAACTTGACAGAGTTTTAATTTTTTTAACTACTAGAAATTTTTAGTAAAATCTTTTACATTTGAAATCAAACTCCTTTTAAGGTACAATGGTAGAAATGAATTTTTGAGAGGTTAACAATGAAAAAACTAGCAGCCCTTCTTTTACTATCCACTGTAGCCCTTGCTGGATGTACTAGTATCCAACGTGGTCTCCGTGGTGATGAATATGTCGACTCCAGCATCTCTGCTGAAGAAAGCTCAAAAGCAGCTGCTCAGGCTGCCAAAGATTTGAATGACGCTTTAACCAATGAAAATGCCAACTTCCCTCAACTTTCTAAAGAAGTTGCTGAAGACGAAGCTGAGGTCATTTTACACACAAATCAAGGCGATATCCGCATCAAACTCTTTCCAAAACTAGCACCTCTAGCAGTTGAAAACTTCCTCACTCATGCCAAAGAAGGCTACTATAACGGCATCACCTTCCACCGTGTCATCGATGGCTTTATGGTCCAAACTGGAGATCCTAAGGGAGATGGTACAGGGGGCCAATCTATCTGGCATGATAAGGATAAAACGAAGGACAAGGGAACTGGTTTCAAAAATGAAATCTCTCCTTACCTATACAATATCCGAGGAGCCCTTGCTATGGCTAACACTGGTCAACCAAACACCAACGGTAGCCAGTTCTTCATCAACCAAAATTCAACAGATATTTCAGCTAAACTTCCTACCAGCAAGTATCCAAAGAAAATCATCGAAGCCTATAAAGAAGGTGGAAATCCAAGTCTAGATGGCAAACACCCTGTCTTTGGTCAAGTTATCGATGGCATGGATGTTGTTGACAAGATTGCCAAGGCTGAAAAAGATGAGAAAGACAAACCAACTACTGCTATTACCATTGACAGTATCGAAGTGGTCAAGGACTACGACTTCAGCAAGAAATAAACAATTTGAATAGAAGGAGATAAGGATATGATTCTATTTTGGGGTTCTAAAGGTTATCAAAAAGATTTGGGACATACGCAAACTGCGATCGAATGTGGTCACTGTAACAATGTTGACACTTGGGAGATTGTAGAAACTGGACGCAAGTTTACTCTTTACTGGATTCCGCTCTTCCCTTATGGTAAAACTTATTTCGTTTCTTGTCCGATTTGCCACTACGGTAAAGAAATCCAAAAATCCGAAATTGAACACTATCTAAACTATTAAAAAAGATAGGTCATAGGGCCTATCTTTTTTAATCGATTTCCCTATGTAAGCGCTCTATTTCCTTTTCCAGTTATGATATAATACAGTTAACAGTAATAAGGAGGTTCTCCTATGAAACCATATAAAATAAGCTTGATACGACTTTGCTTGGTCTTGTTAGGATATTTACTCTATAATCTCGTTTTTTTTGCTCCCTTCTATTCATCAGGTTATGCTATTGTCATTCTACCGCCTGTATTCTTTTTAGCAATAGCTTTAATCCTTTTAGGTAATTTTTTTGCCTTCAGAGATCCTCTAAAATTAAAATCAAGCTTTAAAGATAATCAGCTAGTCCAAAAGACTAGTAATATACAAGTAATTTTAGCGACTATAGGAGTCTGCTTACAATTATCAAACATAGTATATCTAAGTTTGTGCTCAATCAATTATATTTATAATTTCCTAATGTTGTTTACCGTTAGTCTCCTATACTCTATTATCTTCTTTATTGGAAACTTTCAAAAAACGAAGCTCAATCAAGATAACAAGTCTTCTAACAAATCAAGTTTTGTTTTTGGAACTATAGTCTTTTTGTTATGTAATTTATTGTTAGTCACCAATAGCAAAGTTTCGTTATGGGGCTCGACTGTTCAATATGTACAAGACTTTAAAGACTTTGGCCTAAAAGGAAAAGTCGAAGTATATGAAAAAAAACGTTTAAATGAGCCTTATAACGGAACTCTTACTACTTTATTATATAAAGAGACTTTATCGAACGGAGAAAGTTTTATCGATTATATTTATGTTTCTGATGTTCATAATGTAACACACGTGACAACATTAGATGATAATGCCAAGGAAGAAATTCGTTCCTATCTTGAAAACGATGCGGAAAGGGAGTTATTTGATAAAGTTACATTTGAACAATTTGAATTTGTCTTAAATGTCTACGAAGAAAGAATAAGAGATCTAAAACTAAAAGAAGATATAGTGACTAAACTTAATGAGGCAGTTGGTTTCAAATTACTAGAGAATAATTCTGTCGAGATTACACCAGCTGACAAAAGAAAATTTGATAGTATTCTTATTAAAGAGGCTGTAAAAAATAGAGAAAATGGAGATACAGATATTGCAGGATTTTACAATATCGATATTAACAAACATATCAAAAATAAATCTCTAATCATTTCTATCAAGTACTTAAATTTCAGTATAATCGAGGATAGACAAAATTATAAAAATGATAATCGTGTAGACTACTTAAAAGATAAATTAACATCACTTCCAGTCGGAACTCTATCAGATGGTATCTATAAATTCACTTTTAGCACTTTATCTGATGGTAAATATACCGACGTCAACATCACTATGGTTGTTGAAAATGGTAAGAGTTACTTGGAATAAGATAGTCTTAAGCAACTAAATTAGTCAAAAAGCCATGTCTCATCGACTTGGCTTTTTTATAACTATTTATGTTAGCTTATTAAAGTCCCAGATTTGGTCCATCCAGCCTTCATAAAAGTCTGGTTCGTGGCAAACCATTAGAATGCTTCCTTTGTATTCTTTAAGCGCCCGTTTGAGTTCATCCTTGGCATCTACATCCAAGTGGTTGGTCGGCTCGTCCAGCACTAAGACGTTGTTTTCACGATTCATCAAGAGACAGAAACGCACCTTGGCCTGTTCCCCACCTGATAAGACCTGAATCTGACTTTCGATGTGCTTAGTCGTCAAACCACAACGAGCAAGGGCTGCACGAACTTCTGCCTGATTGAGTGCAGGAAAGGCATTCCATACAGCTTCAAGCGGTGTTTGGCGATTACCACCTTCTACTTCTTGTTCAAAGTAACCAAGTTCAAGATAGTCACCACGTTCAACTTCTCCAGCGATTGGTGGAATAATTCCCAAGAGAGACTTCAAGAGGGTTGTTTTCCCAATACCATTTGCCCCGATAATGGCAACCTTTTGATTGCGTTCAAATGTGAGGTTTAAGGGTTTGGTAAGTGGACGGTCATAACCAATCTGCAAGTCCTTGGCTTGGAAGATAAAGCGCCCAGGCGTACGAGCTGGTTTGAAATCAAAGGATGGTTTTGGCTTCTCGCTTTGAAGTTCGATAATGTCCATCTTATCCAATTTCTTTTGACGGGACATGGCCATGTTTCGTGTTGCAACTCGCGCTTTATTTCGCGCAACAAAGTCCTTAAGGTCAGCAATCTCTTTCTGCTGACGTTCGTAGGCTGCCTCCAGCTGAGATTTCTTCATAGCATAGACTTCTTGGAACTGGTAGTAGTCTCCAGAATAGCGAGTCAATTGTTGATTCTCCACATGGTAGACAATATTGATCACGTCGTTGAGGAAAGGAATATCATGTGAAATAAGGACAAAAGCATTCTCATAGTTTTGGAGATAACGCTTGAGCCAGTCAATATGTTCAGCATCCAAGTAGTTGGTTGGCTCGTCCAAGAGCAAGATATCTGGCTTTTCAAGGAGGAGTTTAGCTAAAAGTACCTTTGTTCTTTGTCCACCTGACAAGGCTGTTACGTCTGTATCCATACCATAGTCCATGACACCGAGGGCACGCGCTACCTCATCAATCTTGGCATCTAAAGTATAAAAATCACGACTCTCCAAACGATCTTGGAGCTCCCCGACTTCTTCCATCAGCGCGTCGATATCTGCTCCTTCTTCTGCCATTTCCATGTAGAGGTCATTGATACGAGCTTCTGCTTTAAAAAGCTCATCAAAGGCTGTACGCAAAACATCACGTACAGTTTGGCCTTCTTTTAGTACAGCGTGCTGGTCTAGATAGCCAGCAGTCACATATTTAGACCATTCCACCTTCCCTTCATCTGGTAGCATTTTACCAGTCACGATACTCATAAAGGTTGATTTTCCTTCACCGTTGGCACCGACAAGACCGATGTGTTCTCCCTTGAGGAGACGGAAGGAGACATCTTCAAAAATTGCACGGTCACCAAAACCGTGACTCAAATTTTTAACTTCTAAAATACTCATTCTAATTCCTTATCTTGTTTTTATGCAGTCCTTTATAGAGGGCCCAAGCCAGATAGCCTCCCAGGGTATTGGTCCACAAATCATCAATCTCAAAGACCCGATTAAAGTCGAATAAAAAATCTAAAACTAGTTGCGTGCACTCAATTCCTAGACTCAGTAGAAAACTGAGAAGGATGATTTTTTTCGTTTGCCGCAAGTTTGGACAGAGATAGACCAGTTGAAAGACTAGTGGGAAGAGCAAGAAGACATTTAAAATGTTCTGCAAAAAGATCCAAAGGACTTGTCCCAAACTAGTCACTTCACCTAGATTCCAAAGGGAGTTTAAGGGAGTTAAAAGAAAAACCAGGCGTCCAAAAGTTTGAATACCTGGAGTTTCCACTCCTGTAGGAAGCTGAGGCTGGGGAGTAAAACAAAAACAGATAATGCAAAGGCTGTAAATAGCCACTCCCAATCTTAAGATTAATTCTCTTTTTTTAGTCATTTTATGGATTTACCGCTGCGACTGCCTTCTGGCGGTCACGTTTCATTGTATTGGAGCGCAATTGTCCACAAGCTGCATCAATATCTGTACCATGCTCTTGACGAACAACACAGTTGACCCCTTTTTTCTTGAGGGTATCGTAGAAGGCCATCACGCGCTCTTTAGGACTACGGCTATATTGGTCATGTTCACTAACTGGGTTATAGGGAATCAAGTTGACATATGACAATTTCTTGATGTTTTTGAGCAATTCAGCCAATTCCAAGGCTTGTTCAACGCCATCGTTGACTTCATTGAGCATGATATATTCAAAGGTCACACGGCGATTGGTTGTTTCGATATAATACTCAATAGCTGCAAAAAGCTTTTCAATCGGAAAGGCACGGTTAATCTTCATGATGCTTGAGCGCAATTCATTATTGGGTGCGTGAAGAGACACAGCCAGATTGACCTGTACGCCTTCATTAGCAAAGTCACGAATTTTATGGGCCAAACCTGAGGTTGAAACCGTGATGTGACGAGCACCGATTGCCATCCCCTTGTCATCATTGATGGTACGGACAAAATTCAAAACATTGTTGTAGTTATCAAATGGTTCACCAATTCCCATGACAACGATATGGCTGACGCGTTCGTCCTGACCACGCTCATCAAAGTATTTCTGAACTAGCATGATTTGCGCTACGATTTCACCGTTATTGAGGTCACGTTGTTTCTTAATCAAGCCAGAGGCACAGAAGGTACAACCGATATTACAGCCGACCTGAGTGGTCACACAGACTGACAAACCGTAGTGTTGACGCATGAGTACTGTCTCAATCAACATGCCATCTGGCAACTCAAAAAGATACTTAACAGTACCGTCAGCTGACTCTTGTACGATCCGCTGTTTCAAAGGATTTACGACAAACTGATCATTGAGCTTGGCAATCAAATCCTTGGAAAGGTTGGTCATTTCTTCAAATGACTGGACACGTTTACGGTAAAGCCATTCCCAGATTTGATCTGCTCGGAATTTCTTTTCTCCTTGTTCTAATACCCATTCTTGCATGGTTTGACGTGTTAAACTATAAATAGACGGTTTCATCTCTTCTCCTTATTCTCTATCTATTTCTGACGAATGACAAAATGGCGCTGTCCCTTGTCCTCTTTCTGAGACTTTTGGTCCTTATGACGACGTCTATTTCGCTTGTCCGCATTTGGTTTTCTCTTGTTTTGCGAAGGTTTCTTGCCTCTTCTAGAAAGGTTTTCCTCATCCTTTTTACGCGATTTCTTGTCAAATGACGCACGCTTAGGTGCTTGGTTTTCTAGGACAAAATAGGCACAACCATAACTACAGTACTCCAAAAGATAGTCCTGTAAGCGACTGATCTTTTCAATTTTTTCCTCTGTTCGATCGTCTTTGTAAAAACCACGTAGGCGGAGCTGTTCATTGCTCCAGTCCCCCACGACATAATCAAACTTGGTTAACACTTCTGAGAAGCGTTGATTAAAGACTGTCACATCGAAGGCATCCTTGATATTTTCAACCAAGGTAAAAGCAATCCCTTCAGTCTCAACCTTATCCCCATTTACCTGAAATTCTGGGCCAGGAAACTTGTTATAATTGTATAATTCAGGTGCAATTTCTTTACGCATAGTCTTCCTTTTCCACGATTACTTAACACTCTATTTTACCATATTTTCTACAAGTTGGCACGAATATCCTGAAAATGAAAAAAGTCTGACGATTCTGTCAGACTTCTGCTTTATAACCTTAAAAAGAGAAGAACAATTCTTCCCTCCATATTTTATTATTTAGCTGCTGCGTAAAGTTCGTCTACCTTGTTCCAGTTAATCACTGAGAAGAAAGCTTTGATGTAGTCAGGACGCACGTTGCGGTATTTCACGTAGTAAGCATGTTCCCAAACGTCCAAGCCCAAGATTGGTTTTTTACCTTCTGAGATTGGTGTGTCTTGGTTTGCTGTTGAAGTCACTTCAAGCTTCCCTTCTTTGTTAACAACCAACCAAGCCCAGCCAGAACCAAAGCGAGTTGTAGCTGCTGCTGTAAAGGCTGCTTGGAACTCTTCAAATGAACCAAATGTTGCATCGATTGCTGCTGCAAGTTCTGCTGAAGGAGCTGTCTTTTCAGGAGTCATCAATTCCCAGAAAAGAGCGTGGTTCAAGTGTCCACCACCATTGTTGATAAGTGCTTGACGGATATCAGCTGGGATAGATTCTACATCAGCAAGCAAAGCTTCAAGGTCTTCACCGATTTCAGGGTGTTTTTCAAGAGCAGCATTGGCATTGTTGACGTAGGTTTGATGGTGTTTGTCATGGTGCAAGTGCATTGTTTCTGCATCGATGTATGGTTCCAAAGCGTCATATGCGTATGGAAGGTCTGGTAAGATAATAGCCATCTGTAATACCTCTTTTTCTTTCTATATGAAAATGATAACGCAATCATCCTCTTTTTTCAAGTTTTTTGCTCAATTTGCTTCTGTCGCGATCTGCAAAAGTGCCTTTTCAAACAAGTACCCTTTTTCATAGACCCCTGTCTTAATCTGGTAGTCTGTTTCGATCAAATAAGAAATCGCTCGCTTGAGAAAACCTAAGGAAATCCCTCTCGAATCTCTCAGTGCAAACTTGATTTGATAAGGATTAGGATTGCGCCCCAAGTAAGTTCCCAGACTGCTTGCAATCTGCGATTCCGTCTGACCAGTCTCTGATAAAATCTTCACTTGAGTAAAGGTTCGAAACTGTCCTAACATGACAGCTATGAGCTTGATTTCGTCCTCCCCTTGCAAGGTCAAATCTCTAACCAAGTCACGCGCCTGATCAATCTTCTTAGCTAAAATAAACTGAGTTAAGTCGAAAATATTGTCTTGCAAGGTCTTTGGAATAGCCTCGACAATATCCTTCTCCTCAATCACGCCATCTGACTTATAAGACTGTAAAAAGAGAAGATTTTTCTGGATTTCGCTAAATTGAAAACCAGATTTGATAAGTAGATTTTCAAAGGATTGCCCCACAAACTGCAGACCTTGTGTCTGACTCCATTTTTGGAAATACTGGCGCAATTCTTGTTCCTTGAGTTCAATAGCATCAAATACTGTCGCATCTCGTTTAAGCAGTTTGACCAACCGTCTTTTGCTATCCAGTTTTCCTTCAGCAAAAATCAACAACTTGGTTGTTGGCGAAGGGTTATCAAGGTATTCCTCAAATGACTTGAGCTCATCATCTGTTAAAAAACGTTTCTTGGCTGTTGTAATATCGACAAAATGGTCTAATATCACGATTTTTTCATCCGCAAAGAAAGGAAGACTAACCAGCTCCAGTTCCACTTCCTTATAAGCTACTTCTTTCATATCAAAGTAAGCAAAATTGAGATCAGCTGAATCATAACCAATCTGCTTCAACACTTGACTCTTCATAACTTCAAACTGGCCCTGGTCTGTCCCAGTAAATAGGTTCAAGCTAGATAGACTTGATAAAGTCAACTTCTGACTGTCTTCAATAGCTAGCATCTTCTCTCCTTTCTTCTTGTTTTTCTATTTTTTTTAGTCAATATAGCGCAATTTCCCACGGAAATCTTCTAGGCTCTCGTATCCTTTTTCCGCCATGATTGCTCTCAGTTCATTGGTAATGCGCTCAAAAGCATCAACACCTTCCTTGTGGAGTGTCGTTCCTACTTGCACCATACTAGCACCGCAGAGGATGTGTTCAAAGGCATCACGACCCGTCAGAACGCCACCTGTTCCGATGATTTGGATTTGCGGATTTAAACGTTGGAAAAAGGCGTGCACATTAGCAAGAGCAGTCGGCTTGATATACTCTCCCCCAATCCCACCAAAACCATTTTTAGGGCGAATAACAACCGATTCATCTTCTATATAAAGGCCGTTTCCGATAGAGTTAACACAGTTAACAAACTTGAGCGGGTATTTGTTGAAAATAGCAGCCGCTTGGTCAAAGTGGACAATATCAAAATAAGGTGGCAATTTGATCCCAAGAGGTTTGGTGAAGTAGGCAAATACTTCAGACAAGATACGGTCTGTTGTCTCAAAATCATAGGCAATCTGAGGTTTTCCTGGAACATTTGGACAAGAGAGATTAAGCTCTGTCAGTCCTTTGAACTCACTCTCTTGAACTTTTTTCAAGATGGTATGTGTTTCTTCTGGAGACATGCCAACTAAAGATAGGAAGAAAGTACGGTTTGGCTCTTTTTCCTGCAAGTCCAAAAGATAGTCCAGATAGTAGTCTAAGCCATTATTTGGCAAGCCCATGGAGTTGATAGAACCAAGTGGAACATCCTGATAACGTGGTTCAGGATTTCCCTGACGAAAGTCCAAGGTCGCAGTCTTCGTAACAAAAGTACCTGCCACTGAGTTTTTGACTCCTTCAAGCTCTTCTATCGTCATACAAGCTACACCCGCTGCATTCATCAAGCAATTGTCAAATTCAAAGCCAGCTATTTGTGTTTTCGTTGATACCATGATTCTAATCCTCCAGATTCCTTTTATTTCATATTATACCATACTTTAAGATTTTCTCTTTAAGAAACTAATTTCTATATAAAACGTTCGGTTTTACAAATTGAAAGAATTTTTTGAAAATTTCTGTTTTTTCTTTACACTCAAAAAAAATTCTGCTATAATGGCTCATGTAATAAAATATAACAACAAAAAGGAGAACGATATGACATCTGCTAAAGAATATATCCAAAGCGTGTTTGAAACTGTGAAAGCTCGTAACGGGCATGAGGCTGAATTTCTCCAGGCGGTTGAAGAATTCTTCAGCACTTTGGAACCTGTATTTGAAAAACACCCTGAGTATATCGAAGAAAACATCTTGGCACGCATCACTGAGCCTGAGCGCGTGATTTCTTTCCGTGTTCCTTGGGTTGACCGTGATGGAAAAGTCCAAGTGAACCGTGGTTACCGTGTTCAATTTAACTCAGCTGTTGGACCATATAAAGGCGGACTTCGTTTCCACCCAACTGTAAACCAAGGGATCTTGAAATTCCTCGGCTTCGAACAAATCTTTAAAAACGTCTTGACTGGACTTCCAATCGGTGGAGGTAAAGGGGGATCAGACTTCGATCCTAAAGGTAAGACTGATGCTGAAGTGATGCGCTTCTGCCAAAGCTTTATGACAGAATTGCAAAAATACATCGGACCATCTCTTGACGTACCTGCTGGTGATATCGGTGTTGGTGGACGTGAAATTGGTTACCTTTACGGACAATACAAACGTCTTAACCAATTTGATGCGGGTGTCTTGACTGGTAAACCTCTTGGATTTGGTGGTAGCTTGATTCGTCCAGAAGCAACTGGTTATGGTTTGGTTTACTATACTGAAGAAATGCTCAAAGCTAATGGTAACAGTTTTGCTGGTAAGAAAGTGGTTATTTCAGGTTCTGGTAACGTAGCTCAATACGCTCTTCAAAAAGCGACTGAACTTGGTGCTACTGTTATCTCTGTATCTGACTCAAATGGTTATGTCATCGATGAAAATGGTATCGACTTCGATCTTTTGGTTGATGTTAAAGAAAAACGCCGTGCTCGTTTGACTGAGTATGCAGCTGAGAAAGCAACTGCTACTTACCATGAAGGTTCTGTATGGACTTACGCTGGAAACTACGACATCGCTCTTCCATGTGCGACTCAAAACGAAATCAACGGTGAAGCAGCTAAACGTTTGGTTGCTCAAGGCGTTATCTGTGTATCTGAAGGTGCTAACATGCCTAGTGACCTTGATGCGATTAAAGTCTACAAAGAAAACGGAATCCTTTACGGACCTGCCAAAGCTGCTAACGCTGGTGGTGTAGCTGTATCAGCGCTTGAAATGAGCCAAAACAGCCTTCGCCTTTCATGGACTCGTGAAGAAGTTGATGGACGCCTCAAAGACATCATGACCAACATCTTCAACACAGCTAAAACAACTGCTGAAACATACGGACTTGGTACTGACTACCTTGCAGGAGCAAATATCGCTGCCTTCGAAAACGTAGCAAACGCTATGATTGCACAAGGTATTGTTTAATTAGTCGATACATCCTATCGGAGGACAAATGATGAACTTACGGCCAATGGAAGTAAGAGATAATCCAGCTGTAGCACAACTCATTCGAGCTAGTCTTGAAGAATTCGGGCTTGACAAACCTGGAACTGTCTACTTTGATTCTCATCTAGATCATTTGGCCGACTACTATCAACGGCAAGAGAGAGCAGCTTACTTTATTCTGGAAGATGAAGGTCAGCTGGTTGGCTGTGGTGGCTTTGCACCTGTGTCTGATAAGATTGCTGAATTACAAAAACTGTATGTCACTAAAAATAGCCGTGGCAAAGGTTATTCCAGCAGGTTGATAAAGCGGATATTCCAGGAAGCACGCCTAGCAGGTTATGAACAGCTTTATCTAGAAACCTCTACTGAACTGGCTACGGCCGTGGCCATCTATCAGCACTATGGTTTTACAGCATTGCAACAACCACTTTCTAACGCCGCCGGCCACCCTGCTATGAATATCTGGATGATAAAATCCCTCTTATCAGATGAATAGATGGCAGTATACTAATGTAGCCAATGCTATGATAGTAAAGGTATTGTTTCAGCACTATCACACTAGAA
>CAURRB010000027.1:0-17591 GCA_963527085.1 Streptococcus oralis | reverse complement strand
CAGGACCTACTTCTGTTTCACTATAGAAAACATGGAAATCATCGCCATGTTGGATGCCTCCAATTGGCGAAATAACCGCTGCTGTACCGCAGGCACCCGCCTCTACAAAACGATCCAAATTATCGATTGGGACATCGCCTTCAATCGGTGTCAAGCCCAAGCGGTGTTCTGCCAAGTAAAGCAAAGAATACTTGGTAATAGATGGCAAGATGGATGGACTCAATGGCGTAACAAATTCATTGTCTGCCGTGATTCCAAAGAAGTTGGCTGATCCGACTTCCTCAATTTTTGTATGTGTAGATGGGTCTAGGTAGATAACATCTGAAAATTGGCGTGACTTGGCCATTTTACCTGGAAGGAGACTAGCAGCATAGTTTCCACCTACCTTGGCCGCACCTGTACCATTCGGAGCGGCACGGTCGTATTCATCCTGAATCAAGAAGTTGGTTGGAACTAAACCACCTTTAAAATAGTTACCAACTGGCATAGCAAAGATGGTGAAAATATACTCTTCTGCTGGTTTTACCCCAATAATATCCCCAACACCAATCAACAGTGGACGAAGATAAAGGGTTCCACCTGTTCCATATGGTGGGACGTATTCTTCATTTGCACGCACAACTGCTTTACAAGCTTCTACAAACATTTCTGTCGGAACTTGTGGCATCAAAAGACGGTCACAAGTACGTTGCAAACGCTTGGCATTTTCGTCAGGACGGAACAATTGAACACTGCCGTCCTTGGTACGATAGGCTTTCAATCCCTCAAATGCTTGCTGTCCATAGTGGAGACTTGGAGAAGACTCTGAAATATGCAAGGTTGCATCCTCTGTCAATTCTCCTTGATCCCATTGACCATTTTTGTAGTGAGCGATATAACGGTAAGGTAGTTTCATATAAGCAAATCCAAGGTTTTCCCAATCAATTGCAACTGTCATGTGTTTCTCCTTTATACTATTCAAACTATGTGTTCTATTCTACACTTTTCTAGTAAAATTTCAAGTATTATTTGTAATTTTCTGAAAATTTTTTCAACATAAAGAAATCAGCCCTCTGGACTGATTTTTTTATGAATTCGCTTTATCCTCTTTAAAGATTTCTTTGAGGTAAGCATCGAAAACTTCTTCATCTGAAATCGTGTCTGAAATAAAGCTTCCATTGCTAGTACGTTCTGACAAGTTGAGGTCCTGCAATCGGCTTTCATAGATTGTTCCCTTGTTAGATTGGACAAGCAGCGTTTGGTCGTTTTCTTCTACTTCTGTACTAAAGAGATCACCAACGAAACCTTGCTCTGCAACTGCTCCAGCCAAGAAGACACGGTGCGGTTTGTTTTTCAACTCACGCAAGACTTGTAGGCCTCGTTTAGCACGGCTGGTCGCTGGAATTTCCTCAATGGAAACGCGTTTCAAGCTTCCACGTTGGGTCAAGAGGTAGAAGGATGAGGTGTTACAGATAAAGGCTGCCTGAAGCGCATCATCTGCTTTCAGGTTCATAGCCTTGACACCTGTAGCCTTGGCACCAACAACTGGAACCTCTTCGATATTGAAACGAAGGGCATAACCATTTTGACTAATCAAGAGAACATCATCCAGTTTGATTGGTGCTACTGCTACAATCTGATCTGTCTCATCTTTGAGCTTAGCGTACTTGACAGATTTAGACTTATAAGTTCTCCACGGAGAAAATTCTTTGCGTTCTACGCGTTTGATTTGACCAAGACGAGTCGCTACAAAGTAGGTTGTCGCATCATCAAATTGATCCACAACTTCTACATAAAGGATTTCTTCATTAGTCTCGAAGTTTGTAATGGTCTGGCTCAGATGCTCTCCGATATCCTTCCAGCGAATATCTGCCAACTCATGGATTGGTCTATAGATGACATTTCCGAGAGTCGTGAACATCAAGAGGTGCTGGGTTGTCTTGGCAGCTTGTACAAAGATCAGACGATCATCATCACGCTTGCCAATTTCTTCCAGAGTGGATGCCGCAAAGGAACGTGGACTGGTACGCTTGATATAACCTGCCTTAGTCACGCTGACATAGGTATCTTCCTCGGCAATCAAACTAGCTGTATCAATCTCGATTGCTTTCGCAGTATCTTCCAAAGTACTCAAACGTGGTGTCGCAAATTTCTTTTTAACCTCACGGAGTTCTTTCTTCATAAGATTGTACATAGTCCGTTCATCACCGATGATAGCCGCAAACATGGCAATTTTTTCGCGAAGTTCTGCTTCTTCTTCCTGCAAGACAACTACGTCTGTATTGGTCAAACGATACAGTTGCAAGGTTACGATGGCCTCAGCCTGCTCTTCTGTAAACTCATAGCTGACCTTGAGGTTTTCCTTGGCGTCAGCCTTATTCTCAGAAGCACGGATAAGGGCAATGACTTCGTCCAAAATCGAAATCACGCGAATCAAACCTTCAACGATATGCAGACGTTTCTCAGCCTTTTCCTTATCAAAGTGGGAACGTGCCAAAATCACTTCACGACGGTGGGCAATGTAGCTAGATAGGATTGGAATAATTCCAACCTGACGAGGTGTGAAATTGTCAATCGCCACCATGTTAAAGTTGTAATTGATTTGCAGGTCAGTGTATTTAAAGAGATAGTTAAGAACCAGCTCCGTATTGGCATCTTTTTTTAGCTCAATAGCGATACGAAGACCGTCACGGTCAGACTCATCACGAACCTCAGCAATACCAGCCACCTTGTTATTGACACGAACATCATCGATTTTCTTGACCAGATTGGCCTTATTGATTTCATAAGGAATCTCAGTGATAACGATTTGTTCCTTACCACCTTTTAGCTTTTCAATCTCAGTCTTGGAACGGACAACCACGCGCCCTTTCCCAGTTTCATAGGCTTTCTTGATTTCGTCACGGCCTTGGATAATCCCTCCAGTCGGGAAATCTGGTCCAGGCAAAAATTCCATCAACTTATCCACCTTGGCAGTTGGATGGTCAATCATGTAGACTGTCGCATCGATAACTTCGGCCAAATTATGTGGTGGAATATCCGTAGCATAACCAGCCGAAATCCCAGTCGAACCATTGACCAAGAGGTTTGGAAAGGCTGCTGGCAAAACAGTTGGCTCTTTCTCGGTATCGTCAAAGTTCCAAGCAAAGGAAACTGTCTTCTTCTCGATATCTTGAAGAAGATAACCAGCAATCTCAGACAAACGCGCCTCGGTATAACGCATAGCCGCTGGCGGATCTCCGTCCATAGAACCGTTATTACCGTGCATTTCAACTAGAATCTCACGGTTTTTCCAGTCCTGCGACATACGAACCATAGCATCATAGATAGAAGAATCCCCGTGTGGGTGAAAATTCCCCATGATGTTACCGACAGACTTGGCAGACTTACGGTAGCTCTTGTCAAAGGTATTGCCATCCTTATTCATCGAATAAAGAATACGGCGCTGAACCGGCTTCAATCCATCACGAATATCTGGCAAAGCCCGGTCTTGAATAATATACTTGGAGTAGCGACCAAAGCGCTCTCCCATGATGTCCTCTAGGGACATGTTTTGAATGTTAGACATAGGATACTAAGCCCGTAAAATGCAAAGTGAAAATAGGAAATTCTTAAAGCGAGCGATGCTCGTAAGAGAATTTATCTTTTTCACACAGCATTTAGGGCGTGTTCAACTCCTTTCAAAGAATATAGAGTAGGTTTTGTAGAATAAAGGACATTTTACGGAAATTAGTACCGTGTTCAGTTACGATAAATAACCAAACTATCCTTTCTGTAGGTTAATCTTTTAAATTAAGGTCTTTATTTAGTTAGCGATTAATCAGTCTCTCCTCAGCATACTCAATCATCTTCTCAGCTACTTCCATATCATAGTCAAATCCCATCTTGTGAGCAAGGAATTGAGCCTCTTGGTGGAAAAGTTCCATGGTAGCAAATAAGGACTGAGTAAGTTTCTCTACACTTGAAAAATCAAGCAGATTTGAGAATTCCTTCTCCTTCTCTGCAGGTAAATACTGGAAAAGATACTTGTAGTTCTTGCCGATATCGACTGTTCCATTATCCGCAGTTGCGTCTTCATCATATACCCTTGCCAAGCCATAACCTACAATATCTTGATGATATTCAGCTAAAATAATGTATGTTCGTCCATCATCTCTATTTTCAAATGTTTTTAGTGCCTGGCTTTTAATAGCTTCAAGAACCTGCGAATAATCATCGTATGTTGATTTTTCATCATGGTGTTGCCTATTGAATCGGCTTAGTGCAGATGTCAGTTCGACAAAAATTTCTTTATCATTTTCGCGTGCTTCACGAAGTGTAATAGACTGTTTGTTATGCTTCATGACTGATTGCCTTTCTCTTTTGTAATAGCTAGCTGAAATAGTGTATGAGACCAGCGAACCTAAAGTTGCATAGCGAAATTTAGAGTCTAAGTCTCTCTTTAGCGTACCGAATCATTTTTTCTGCAGTTTCTTTATCATAAGGAAAACCAGTCTTGACAGAGAAAGTATGAGCTTCTTGGTGGAAAAGTTGCATCGTAGCAAACAAAGACTGAGTGATTTTATCTATACTTGAAAAATCAAGCACAACAGAGAATTCTTTCTCTTTCTCAGCAGGTAGATAGTTAAAGAGATATTTATAGTTCTTGCCGATATCAACAGTTCCTCTAGCACTTGCTACCTGCCAAGCCAAGACCTTCAAGAGTTCTTGCTGGCAAATACCGTAAAGATGGTCCGTTGCATAAATGACTTGCTCGCGACAGATTCCCTTGACCACATAGGCTGATACCCACCAAAATTCATTGCAGGCTTTTTCGAAATCTGTCTGACTAGCTGGATTCGTCCAGTAACGCTGAGTATTTGGAGAATAAGGCGAAAATAAGCCCTTAGGGTCCTCTAGCACCGTGAAATCCGCTTCGCTTTCTACCCACTCCTTGATATACTCTTTAGGACATAGAGTCAAATCAATACGGTTGCCATCTTCAAAGAGCATGAGATAGAGACGACGGTTGCCTAGGATATTATGCTGCTCAATGATACGAGCGCCAAACTGGTCCAACCAAGCAAGATTGCTTGTTAGAGTGTCTAAGTCATCCACAACATAAACCACGTCGTAATCCTGAAATTCATCTTTTGGTGCTTTTGTATCAGTTCGTGAACCAGACATGGCGACAGCCTCAACTTGTAAAGTTTTTGCAGTCTGTAAAATCACATCGAGCATTTCTGTTTCTGTTCTCATTTTAATACCTTATTAGTTATTATTTTTTTGAGTGTTGTGAAAAAACATGTCTATAAAGTAGGCTATCTACTAGGTTCTTTCATTATCAAATTCTAAACCTATTTTTGATATGAGCTTTATAACTTTCTTTCACCTAGCTATTAAAATTTTTCACCTTGTACTATAAACCGATCTAAATATTAAATAATCACTAACAATTAGTTGATTTACTAAGTTAGTAATCATAAAGAAATATTTTCTCTCGATACAATAACTTGTTAGTCATTAAAAACATGAGAAAAATTAGGAACAATAAAATCACATGAAGAAGATAACACATTATACGACATTATCTATAACAATATACATACCTATCTTCCCTGAAATCATTATTGGTTCTTTTCGTTGTTTTCAATAAATTAGAAACTTTTAAGAAAATCAGTTCTGCCATTTCATCGCAACACGAAAGCAACTCATCAAGAATTTCTTCAGCTTTATAATAACAATCTTGGTCACAAGCTAATGGGTGAAATCGTGGCACTATGAAAAAATTATGCTTCTTCAAAAATCTTGTTCTTACATTTAATTCTCCATCGATTGTTTGTAACATACCGTTTTCAGTAAATCTTTTAGTATTATAACTTGTTATAGGATAATAATCACCATCAGAATAAGCGTAGTCTTTAGTAATACTATTCGATTCGCAATCATCTGCATCCCCTCTTATCTTTGCTGGAACATCTCCATCAACCTCAATCATAATAAACTTATTCCAATACCCTGGAGAATTAAAAGCCACCAATCTGTTGATTTTTATTTCATAATATAACGTTGAATTAGCTATTCTCATAAGTATTTTTCCGTCTTCAAATTGTAATCTAGATATACCTTCATAAGAGGATCCTCTGACCTTCCGGATAGGTGAAACTTCTAAATAATTGAAATCTTCAAAGAAATTGGTTAAACGATTAATTATTACTTTTTGGTCATTATATACTTTAAAGTTCTTATTATCACAATCTGGAAAAGATTCATAAAATCTATTCTCAAAGAAAATTGAGGAAGCTAAATGGGGGATTGGTTTATCTTTAGAATTAACTTCTACTTGTTTACTGTCAAAATTTTGATTTTCTCCTCCTCCACTTACTTCTTTATTTTGAGAGTTCGAATTCTCAACTTGATTAGCTTCTATCAGATGATTCATAGTAGCAATGTCAGCTATTGTAAAATTAGATGCTTTTTTAACTTCTTCAATCAAGAGTTTATTCAATTCATCCATCACTTCAAAAAATAGAACAGAATTAAAGTCTTGACTACTAAACATTGATTTGAGATGATTTTTGAAATCTTCATAACCTTTATATTCACTGTTCAATGTATACCGAATTTTTATAAGCTCTTCAAAAACTTGATTTTCCTTCCAGACTTTGGCCATACCATCATAACTCGGATTTTCGGCATGTCTCTTGAATATATATTTTTCAAAATCGTTTACTGCATTTTGAATTTTTTGGGTTTCAAGTTTTTCATCTATTCCCAGCCCCTCTAAAAGCTTGTCCAAATCCATCCCAGTAAAATCAAAGAAAAAAGATATCAATTTTTGTTTATCCATACATTCTTCCCCCTAAAACACCATCTCCCCACTCTCCTCCAGCGTAAACTTGACATTGTCTTCAATCCACTTACGGCGTGGTTCAACCTTGTCACCCATGAGGACATTGACGCGACGTTCTGCGCGGGCTAGGTCTTCAATCGTAACACGGATGAGTGTACGAGTTTCCGGATTCATAGTTGTTTCCCAAAGTTGGTCCGCATTCATCTCACCAAGACCTTTGTAGCGTTGGAGGGTAGCCCCTTTACCGAACTGCTTACGGAGTTCTTCTAGCTCTCCGTCCGTCCAAGCGTAGGCCACTTCTTCTTTCTTGCCTTTGCCTTTGGACATCTTGTAAAGAGGCGGAAGGGCGATATAGACATGTCCTGCCTCAACTAGCGGACGCATGTAACGGTAGAAGAATGTTAAAAGAAGAGTCTGAATATGGGCACCGTCGGTATCGGCATCGGTCATGATAATGATCTTGTCATAGTTGGCATCTTCAAGGGAGAAGTCTGCACCCACTCCCGCACCGATGGTATAAATCATGGTGTTGATTTCTTCATTTTTGAGGATATCTGCCATCTTAGCCTTGGCTGTATTAATAACCTTACCTCGAAGGGGCAAGATAGCCTGGAACTTACGGTCACGGCCTTGCTTGGCAGAACCACCCGCAGAGTCCCCCTCAACTAGGTAGAGTTCATTCTTGGCAGGGTTTTTAGACTGGGCTGGAGTCAATTTTCCAGATAACAAGCCCTTGTCTTTTTTATTTTTTTTGCCATTTCGGCTCTCATCACGCGCTTTACGTGCTGCTTCACGAGCGTCACGAGCCTTGATAGCCTTGCGGATGAGATTGGAAGCTAGTTCTCCATTTTCCATGAGGAAGAAAGTTAATTTTTCTGCGACAATGCTATCAACAATCGGGCGAGCCAGTGGACTGCCTAGTTTGTCCTTAGTCTGTCCTTCAAACTGAAGGTGCTCTTCAGGAACCAGAATAGAAAGAACGGCTGCTAGTCCCTCACGGTAGTCCGACCCTTCAAGGTTTTTATCTTTTTCCTTGAGAAGTCCCGTCTTACGCGCATAGTCATTCATAACCTTGGTAATGGCGGACTTGAGTCCTGTCTCGTGCGTTCCACCATCCTTGGTACGAACGTTATTAACAAAGGACAAGATGTTATCTGAAAATCCATCATTGTACTGGAGGGCTACTTCTATTTGGAAACCATTTTCTTCCCCTTCAAAGTATAGAACCGGTGTCAAGGTTTCCTTGTCTTCATTGAGGTAAGAAACAAAGTCTTGTACCCCGTTCTCATAATGAAATTCGATTGCTTCATCTGTTCGTTTGTCTGTCAGAGACAAGGTCACATTTTTTAAGAGAAAGGCTGACTCATTGAGTCGTTCTGAAATGGTATTGTATTTGAAGTCAGTCGTAGAAAAAATCGTCGCGTCAGGCATGAAGGTAACCTTGGTACCTGTCTTAGACTTGGGTGCTGTACCAATTTTCTTCAAGGTTGTGACGGGTTTCCCGCCATTTTCAAAACGTTGCTTGTAGACTGTACCGTCACGAGTAATTTCAACTTCTAACCAGCTTGATAGGGCATTAACGACTGAAGAACCCACCCCGTGGAGACCTCCAGATGTCTTATAGCCACCTTGACCGAATTTCCCTCCGGCATGGAGAATGGTAAAGATAACTTCAACAGTTGGAATTCCCATGGCGTGCATCCCGGTCGGCATCCCTCGACCATGGTCTTGAACGGTTAGACTGCCGTCTTTATTGATGGTCACATCAATGCGGTCACCAAATCCAGACAAGGCCTCATCGACTGCATTGTCCACAATTTCCCAGACTAGGTGATGGAGACCAGCACCATCGGTCGATCCGATATACATCCCTGGACGTTTACGGACCGCATCCAACCCTTCTAGCACCTGAATGGCGTCATCATTGTAGTTATTAATATTGATTTCCTTTTTTGACACAAGGAACCTCCTATTTGTTCATCTTTTCTATTTTACAGGTTTTCTAGCGATTTTGCAAAGCTTTTCCCTTTCAGCCGTCACAATTTCACAGGATATTCTCTGACTTTCTATACCATTTCATGGTATAATAGGTCTATGATGACATTTGTATTATTAATTTTAGCTTATCTGCTAGGTTCGATTCCATCTGGTCTTTGGATTGGACAAATCTTCTTTCAAACAAATCTGCGTGAACATGGTTCTGGAAACACCGGAACAACCAATACTTTCCGTATTTTAGGTAAGAAAGCAGGTATGGCAACCTTTGTGATTGACTTCTTTAAAGGAACCTTGGCCACTCTACTTCCTATTCTATTCCACCAACAAGGTGTATCACCTCTTGTCTTTGGACTTTTGGCTGTGATTGGACATACCTTTCCTATCTTTGCAGGGTTTAAAGGGGGCAAGGCTGTCGCAACTAGCGCTGGAGTTGTTTTCGGATTTGCGCCTGCCTTCTGTCTCTATCTAGCAATCGTATTCTTTGGAAGCCTCTATCTAGGTAGTATGATTTCACTGTCTAGCGTTACTGCTTCTATCGCAGCCGTTATCGGAGTTCTCCTATTTCCACTATTTGGATTTATCCTGAGCAGCTATGACCCTCTCTTCATTGTGATTATCCTAGCACTTGCTAGCTTGATTATCATTCGTCACAAGGATAATATCACACGTATCAAAAATAAAACTGAAAATCTTGTCCCTTGGGGGTTGAACCTAACCCATCAAAATCCTAACAAATAAAACGCCAGTTTGAAACTGACGTTTTTTTGTATGCTTATTTTGATTTGATGTAGTTGATACCGTCTGCCTTAGGTGCAACTGCTTTTCCAAAGAAGGCTGCCAAGACAAGGATGGTCAAGACATAAGGGGCGATTTGAAGGTAAACCGCTGGCACTCCTTGTAGGAAAGGTAATTGAGAACCGATAACTGCCAAACTTTGTGAAAGTCCAAAGAAGAGACTAGAAAGCATAGCACCAATTGGGTTCCATTTACCAAAGATCATTGCCGCAAGGGCGATAAATCCAGGACCGACAATAGTTGTCACTGAGAAGTTAACTGAAATGGATTGAGCATAAATCGCTCCCCCAATTCCACCAAGGAAACCTGAAATAACAACCCCAAGATATCTCATTTTGTAGACATTGATCCCCAAGGTGTCCGCTGCTTGAGGGTGTTCACCGACAGAGCGAAGGCGAAGACCAAAGCGTGTCTTAAAGAGAATAAACCAAGCAAGGAAAGAGAAGGCAATCGCTATATAACCTAGTAGACTAGTAGACTTGAAGAAGATATCTCCAATCACTGGGATATCAGCCAAAACCGGGAAATCAAAACGTCCAAAAGTCTGGCTTAAGTTATCCGTTTGCCCTTTGTTATAAAGAACTTTAACCAAGAAAACCGCTAGGGCAGGAGCCATCAAGTTCAATACTGTACCACTGACAACATGGTCCGCACGGAAATGAACTGTAGCGACTGCATGGATGAGGGAGAAAATAGCTCCCACGACACCAGCAACTAACAAGGAAATCCAAGGAGTCGCTGCTCCAAGTTGTTCTGCAAACTCAAGGTTAAAGACAACCCCAGAAAAGGCTCCCATAACCATAATTCCTTCAAGACCGACGTTAACGACACCACCACGTTCAGAGAAAACTCCTCCGATACTCGTAAAAATAAGTGGTGCTGAGTAAATCAGCATAGAAGAGACCAAGAGGGTGAGTAATGTTGTAATAGACATCCTTACTTACCTCCTTTAACTTGTTTTTTAGGTTTGACAAAGCGTTCGATAATGTAGTGAACGCTGACAAAGAAGATAATAGACGCTGTTACAATGCTGACAAGCTCAGACGGAACTTGCGCAGCGTTCATACCCGGTGCTCCTACTTGCAAAACTCCAAATAAGAAGGCTGCAAAGAGAATTCCAATTGGTGAATTTCCAGCAAGCAAACTAACTGCCATCCCGTTAAATCCGACAGCTAATGATGATCCCTGAACGTAAACGTTTTGGAAAGTTCCAAGACCTTCTACCGCTCCACCAAGACCAGCCAAAGCACCAGAGATAATCATTGATAGGATGATTGTACGTTTTGCTGAAATACCAGCGTACTCCGAAGCATGGGGATTAAGACCAACTGCACGAATTTCAAAACCGAGAGTCGTTTTCTTGAGCAAGAACCAAATCACGCCAACAGCAATGATTGCAAAGAAGATTCCGATATTCATACGGGAATTTCCAGTCAACTCTGATAACCATGGTGTCTGGTATGTAGCATTGGCACTAACACGAATCGTTGAATCTGTACTTTGCATAATATCTTTAGGAAAGGCATGAATAAAGGCATTTCCCACATACAATACAATGTAGTTCATCATGATGGTCACGATAACCTCTGACGTACCGAGATAAGCTCTGAGGATACCTGGAATCGCACCAACAATTCCACCTGCAATCAAAGCAATGATCACTGTTAATGGAATCAAAACGAGACGAGGCATATCTGGATTTGACAAGGCAAACCAACCACTGAGAATCCAGCCTGCCAAAGCCTGACCAGGAAGTCCGACGTTAAAGAAACCTGCTCGACTGGCAACTGCGAAACCTAGACCTATCAAGACAAGAGGACCCATGGCACGGAAAATTTCTCCAATCCCACGGAGGCTACCAAAAGCTGTATAGAACAACTCCTCATAGCCCCAGATAGCATCATATCCGAAGATCCACATGACAATGGCTCCGAGCAAGATTCCTAAGAATACGGAAATCAAGGGAACCGAAATTTGTTGTAATTTTTTAGACATCACTCTTCTCCTTTCCCAAGTTTCCACCTGCCATCAAGACACCAAGTTCTTGTTTGTTAGTCGTTTCTGGCGATACAATACCTTGAATTTTACCATCGTGAATAACAGCAATTCGGTCTGAGACATTTAAAATCTCATCCAATTCAAAGCTGACAACAAGGACAGCCTTACCGTTATCACGTTCTTCAATCAAACGTTTGTGGATATATTCAATGGCACCGACATCCAAACCACGAGTTGGCTGGCTGACGATAAGGAGATCAGGATCACGATCAATCTCACGAGCGATAATCGCTTTTTGTTGATTTCCTCCTGAAAGAGCTGCCGCTGGAACAAATTCGCTTGCCGCACGGACGTCAAATTCTTCCATCAATTTCTTAGCATGTGAAGTGATATTGGCATAGTTCAAGATGCCATTTTTGCTGAGTGGTTCTTTGTAGTAGGTTTGAAGAGCGATATTTTCTGAAATCATCATCTCCAAAATCAAGCCATCACGGTGGCGGTCTTCAGGAACGTTCCCCACGCTTAGTTCTGTAATTTGTCGAGGATGCATCCCCACGATTGCTTTGCCTTTTAATTCAACGCTACCTGACTCAACCTTACGAAGACCAGTAATGGCTTGAATGAGTTCAGATTGACCATTGCCATCAATCCCTGCAATACCAACAATTTCACCAGCACGAACATCCAAAGAAAGATTCTTCACTGCTGGTACACCTCGGTTTTCATTGACAACCAAGTCTTTGATAGACAAGACCACTTCTTTTGGTTGCGGTGCTTGTTTTTCCGTTTTAAAGGAGACTGAGCGTCCAACCATCATTTCTGCCAAGTCCGCATTTGTTGCGCCTGCAATTTCGACTGTCTGGATTGATTTCCCACGACGGATAACCGTCACTCGATTCGATACCGCACGAATCTCATCCAGTTTATGGGTAATCAAAATGATAGACTTCCCTTCTTTGACAAGGTTTTTCATGATTGCCATCAACTCATCAATCTCTGAAGGAGTCAATACGGCTGTAGGTTCGTCAAAGATAAGGATATCAGCACCACGATAGAGTGTTTTCAAGATTTCTACACGTTGTTGGGCACCAACGGAAATATCCGCCACCTTAGCAGCAGGATCTACTGCCAAACCATAACGTTCAGAAAGAGCCTTGATTTCTTTAGTAGCACCAGCTATATCTAGAACACCATTTTTAGTGACTTCACTTCCTAAAATGATATTCTCAGCTACTGTAAAAGCCTCAACCAACATGAAATGTTGGTGAACCATCCCAATTCCAAGACCAGCGGCTTTAGATGGTGAGTCTAGTTTTACAACCTGACCATTCACCACAATTTCACCACTCGTTGGTTCAAGAAGTCCTGCCAGCATATTCATCAGAGTGGATTTACCCGCTCCATTTTCTCCTAAAAGTGCATGGATTTCACCTTTTCGCAGTTGCAAGTTGATTTTGTCGTTTGCTACAAATTCACCAAACACCTTGGTAATATCCCGCATCTCAATGACATTTTCGTGTGCCATATGCTCTTCCTTTCAGAGGTTTATTTTATTTCAATAAAACCTGCTAATCACATTAACAAGCTCTATTGAGACAAAAGTTGCCTCAATTCTTAAAGAAGCGACCAATGGCCGCTTCCTAAGAAATGACTTTTATCCATTATTTTTCAGGAACTTTTACGCTTCCGTCAAGGATTTTAGCTTTTGCATCTTCAACAGCTTTTTTACCTTCTTCTGAAAGGTTTGTTACTGCTAGCTCAACCCCTTTATCTTTCAATGAGTAAACAATCACTTGTCCACCAGGGAATTCACCTTTTTCTGTTTTGTTGGCAATATCTTTTACAGTTGTACCAACTTGTTTCAATGTAGATACAAGAACAAAGTTAGATTCTTTACCATCTTTAGAAGTGTATTTACCTTCTGCTGCTTGGTCACGGTCTACACCGATAACCCAAACTTTTTCGTTTTCATTTTTGTTTTCGTTCAATGATTTTGCTTCAGCAAAGACACCAGCACCTGTACCACCAGCTGCTTGGTAGACAACGTCTGCACCGGCAGCATATTGAGCTGCTGCAATTGTTTTACCTTTGGCAGCATCACCAAATGAACCAGCGTAGTCAACTTGGACTTTGATAGATGGGTCGACTGACTCAACACCAGCTTTGAATCCAGCTGCAAAACGTGAAATAACTTCAGATTCGATACCACCTACAAAACCAACTTGTTTTGTTTTCGTAGTTTTCGCTGCTGCAACACCAGCAAGGTAAGCTGCTTCGTTATCCGCAAATCTTACGCTCGCAACATTCTTTTGACCTTCAATCACATCATCAATCAAGACATAGTTTAGGTCAGAGTGGTCTTTTGCTGCTTCCTCAACTGCATTGTGAAGGGCAAAACCAACACCGAAGATCAGGTTGTAACTTCCAGCCGCTTGTTGCAAGTTGTTAGCATAGTCTGCTTCGCTTGTTGATTGGAAGTAAGTGTAACCTTTATCTTTAGAAAGATTGTGTTCTTTACCCCAGTCTTGCAAACCTTCCCAAGCTGATTGGTTAAATGATTTATCATCAACACCACCAGTATCTGTTACGATTGCTGCTTTGGTCTTCATTTCTGATGAAGATGAAGCTGCGTTACGAGAAGAGCGGTTACCACATGCAGCAAGTCCAACTGCTGCTACTGCAACTAGACCAAGGCCTAGCCATTGTTTCTTGTTCATTACTGAACCTCCTAAATAAGATGTGCAACGATGTTGCAAGTATGGATTGGTTGGCCACAAGGACCGCATCACTCAGAGAGTGACTCAGACTAGTTTAAGTCTGTAAATGAGTATGGAAGTAACTCCCCGACCGTCATCTCGACCGTCGATTTATCTTTAGCGACTAAAGTCACTTTTAGATCTTGTTCAAAAAATTCAACCATGACCTGGCGACAAGCACCACATGGCGAGATGGGTTTTTCAGTTTGTCCGTAGACAATCAATTCTGAAAACTCCCGTTGCCCCTCCGAAACTGCTTTAAAAATAGCAGTACGTTCTCCACAATTAGTCAAGGGATAACTAGCATTCTCGATGTTCACACCCGTATAAATACTACCATCCTTGGCTACTAAAACAGCTCCGATGGGAAAGTGAGAATAGGGGACATAGGCTTGTTTGCTGGTTTCAATTGCTAGTTCAATTAACTCAGTAGTCGCCATCTGCCAATTCTCCTTTTAAAATCGCTACACCAGCAGATGTTCCGATACGGGTAGCGCCTGCTTCCACAAAAGCGACAGCATCTGCATATGAACGAGCTCCACCAGCTGCCTTAACTCCCATATCTGGCCCGACTGTTTCACGCATCAACTGAACATCCTCAATAGTGGCACCACCAGTTGAAAATCCAGTTGATGTTTTGACAAAGTCAGCGCCTGCTTTCTGGGATAATTGGCAAGCCACAACCTTTTCATCGTCTGTCAACAAGCAAGCTTCAATAATGACCTTAACCAACTTGTCACCACTTGCTTCTACGACAGCACGGATGTCCGATTCAACCAAATCCAGATTGCCTGATTTGAGGGCACCAACATTGATAACCATATCAATCTCATCCGCACCGTTTTGGACAGCTTCTTTTGTTTCAAAAGCTTTCACAGCTGAAGTTGTTGCTCCCAAAGGAAAACCTATTACTGTACAAACTTTTACATCTGAGCCTTCAAGCCCTGTTTTCGCATGTTTAACCCATGTGGGATTAACACAAACGCTGGCAAAGTCATACTCACGCGCTTCAGATAGCAAACGATCAATTTGTTCTTGGCTTGCATCTTGCTTTAAAAGCGTATGATCAATATATTTATTTAACTTCATATTCGGATTCTCCCTGGTTTTATGAGATAATTTCTATAATTTCTCGTAAACTTTGCACTCCATCATTTATTTTAACATATTTTTGAAATTCTGTAACTAGTTCAGAAGAAATTTTTCCATTTGTATAAACTTTTGCAACAATTTCTCCTTTTTGAACGGAGTCTCCAACTTTCTTTTCAAAAACAATCCCTGTTTCATAGTCCAAGTCATCAGACTTGACTGCACGACCAGCTCCTAGTCTCATGGCATAGAGCCCAAATTCCATTGCAGGAAGAGCTGAAATAACACCTGTATCTTGAGCTGGAATTTCCACCACATGGGCAACTTTGACTGGACGATAAAGATCTTCTAAATCACCGCCTTGTGCTGCTACCATTTCTTCAAACTTAGCCAGTGCTTGGCCATTTTCCAGGTGTTGACGGATTTCCTTGATCGTTTTCTCAACATCAGCCAAGCCAAGCATAATCTGAGCTAGCTCGCAGATAAAGTGACTAATATCTTCTCGGCCTTTTCCTTGGAGAATCTCGATTGCCTCAAGGATTTCAAGACGATTGCCAATGGCTCTTCCCAAAGGCTGACTCATATCGGTAATGACTGCTACTGTTTTTCGACCAACAGCCTTACCAAGATCCACCATGGTTTGAGCCAATTCGCGCGCCTCATCAACAGTCTTCATGAAGGCACCCTCACCGACCGTTACGTCTAGCAAAATGGCATCCGCTCCTGCAGCAATTTTCTTGCTCATCACCGAACTCGCAATCAAAGGAATCGTGTCGACAGTTGCTGTCACATCACGGAGGGCATAGAGAAGTTTATCTGCTTTAACCAGCTGATCTGACTGCCCAATGACAGATACACCAATGTCCTGTACCTGACGAATGAAATCCTCTTGACTTCGTTCGACTTGATAGCCCTTAATGGACTCCAATTTATCAATTGTCCCACCAGTATGGCCGAGACCTCGACCACTCATCTTAGCAACAGGCACGCCGAAACTCGCAACAAGGGGAGCCAAGATTAAGGTCACTTTATCACCTACACCACCAGTCGAATGCTTATCAACTTTAACCCCATCAATAGCTGACAAATCAAACTCTTGACCTGTCTTGACCATATTCATCGTCAGATCAGAAATCTCACGTGTGGTCATTCCTTTAAAATAAACAGCCATAGCAAAAGCAGACATCTGATAGTCTGGAACAGTTCCAGCCACATAGCCTTCTATCAGCCATTTGATTTCAGTTGTAGTCAGTTCTTGACCATCTCGTTTCTTTTGGATTAAATCAACTGCTCTCATTCTTTCACACTTCTAAGGATATAGTATCCCTTATCTTTCTTTACGATTTCACAATTGTCAAAAACGTCTTCCATCTTATTTCTAGCACTTGGAGCTCCTTGTTTTTTCTGAATGACAATGGTTAAATCTCCTCCGTCTTTCAAGAAATCTCTGCTCTTTTCGATAATCTCATGAACAACTTGCTTTCCCGCTCGAATCGGCGGATTGGAAATAACATGGTCAAACTTCCCTTCAACTTGTTCATAGATATTGGATTGGAAAATCGTTGCTTCTACTTTATTTCGTTCAGCATTTTGTTGCGCTAAGTCCAAGGCACGATTATTGATATCTACCATGGTTGCCTGAACTCCATAAGCCTTGGCCAATGACAAGCCCAATGGCCCATAACCACAACCCACATCAAGGACCGTCTCTCCTTCATTTACCTCTAGACACTTGAGCAAGAGCTGACTCCCAAAATCAACCATTTTCTTGCTAAAAACACCCGCATCCGTCAAAAAGGTCATGTTTTCTCCCAACAACTCCACTCTCAACTCATGAATGTCGTGAGCAGCATCAGGATTTTCTGCATAATACATTTTACTCATAAAACTATTTTACCATAATTTAGTGAAATGTTAAACCGTTTACATAGCTAAATTTCAAGACAGAGGCTACATCTGTTATGATAACAACCAAATTTTTTCAATGATTTTCATTTCTTTTAAAAATTATATATCATAAATAGATTCAATTCGTTTCTGTCTTTATAACTGAAATATGATATACTTAGGTATCAAACGAGGAAAGATTATGACCAACGAATTTTTACATTTTGAAAAAATCAGTCGCCAGACTTGGCAATCAT
>CAURRB010000026.1:0-17727 GCA_963527085.1 Streptococcus oralis | reverse complement strand
CGGCCGCCAACATACGGTCTACTAGACTTTCCGCACCCATTTCCAGTGAAAAGATGGCAACCGTCTTGTCCAACTTAGTCCCAATGTTCTGAGCAATGTTCAAAGCAAAGGCCGTCTTACCAACCGCTGGTCGCGCCGCTAGAATAATTAATTCCTCCTCATGGAGACCTGTCGTCATATGGTCCAAATCACGGTAACCCGTTGCAATACCAGTGATATCCGTAGTTTGTTGTGACCGAACTTCTAGGTTCCCAAAGTTGATATTTAGAATATCACGGATGTTCTTGAACCCACTACGATTGGCGTTTTCGCTAACATCAATGAGTCCCTTTTCAGCCTGAGCGATGATTTCATCTGCAGGCTTAGAAGCCTCATAAGCTTGGTTGACAGACTCTGTCAACTTGGAAATCAAGCGACGAAGCATAGCCTTTTCGGCTACAATTTTAGCGTAATATTCTGCATTGGCTGAAGTTGGTACAGAGTTGACAATTTCAACAAGATAAGACAAGCCACCAATATTTTGGAGATCCCCTTGGCTATCCAAAATCGTTCGAACTGTCGTCGCATCAATTGCTTCCCCACGATCCGACAAATCTACCATCGCTTGGAAAATCAACCGATGAGCATACTTAAAGAAGTCACGAGAATCAATGTATTCTCGGACAAAAACGAGCTTACTCTCATCTATAAAAATAGCCCCCAGAACAGATTGTTCTGCTAAAATATCCTGAGGTTGAACTCGCAGTTCCTCTACTTCTGCCATCCAACTTTCCTTCCTTTTACAATCTTGTCAAGAAGTTGTAAACTTAACCTTCTTTTACACGAAGATTGATGACACTTGTGACATCTTGATAGATCTTCACTGGTACATCAATCAAACCTACTGCTCGAATTGGTGCTTGCACTTGAATATTGCGTTTATCAATCTTAATACCAAACTGCTTTTGCAATTCTTCTGCAATTTTCTTGTTAGTGATGGAACCAAATGTACGGCCATCTGGTCCAACCTTTTCAACAAACTCTACAACTGTTTCTTCTGCCTCAAGCTTAGCCTTGATGGCTTTTGCTTCAGCAATCATTTCAGCATGAGCCTTTTCTTCTGATTTTTGTTTTCCACGCAACTCACCCACTGCTTGAGCAGTTGCTTCCTTGGCCAAATTCTTTTTAATCAGGAAGTTTTGAGCGTAGCCAGTTGGTACTTCCTTAATTTCGCCTTTCTTCCCTTTTCCTTTAACATCTGCTAAAAAGATTACTTTCATTCTTCTTTCTCCTTTTCCTTTAGTTCTTCCAAGATTAGTTGAGTCAATTTTTCTCCTGCTTCCGACAAACTCATATCCTCGATTTGCGCGGCAGCTAGATTAAAGTGACCTCCACCACCCAACTCTTCCATAATGCGTTGCACATTGATTTTACTACGACTTCGAGCCGAGATAGAGATAAATCCTTGTGTATTTTTTGCTAGAACGAAGCTGGCTTCAATACCTGACATAGCCAGCATAGCATCGGCAGCTTTACTGATAACAACTGTGTCATAAGACATTGAGTCCTTAGCTTGGGCAATCAAGATATCTGAACCTAACTTACGACCTTGTAAAATGAGTTCATTTACCTCACGGTACTCTTCAAAATCTGTCGCAGCAATCTCCTGGATAGCAATACTGTCACTTCCCCGTGTTCTCAGATAGCTAGCCACATCAAAGGTTCGGCTCGTCACGCGAGATGTGAAATTCTTGGTATCCAGCATCATACCAGCCATCAAAACACTGGCCTGCATACGACTCAAACGATTTTTCTTAGAATTTTGGAACTGAATCAATTCTGTGACCAACTCACTGGCACTACTTGCCCCACTTTCAATATAGGTGATGACTGCATTCTCAGGGAAATCCTGATCACGTCTATGATGGTCAATAACAATAGTTTGAGTGAACAAATCATAAAAATCTTTTGACAAAGTCAAAGCCGTCTTGGAATGATCCACCAGAATCAATAATGAACGGTTTGTAACTAACTTCATCGCATCTGTAAGAGATAAAAGTTTCGTGACATCTTCCTTCTTCAAGAACTGAATAGCACGTTCGATATCTGCTGGCATATGGTCTGCATCATAGACAGCATAACTGTTCTCAATAATATTACTTGCAAACAACTGCATACCAACAGCAGATCCCAAAGCATCCATATCTAGATTTTTATGACCGACTACAAAAACTTGGTCAACACTTCGAATCTTATCAGAAATGGCTGTCATCATGGCTCTGGTACGTGTACGAGTACGTTTGATAGATGCAGCAGTTCCTCCACCAAAGTAGACAGGATTCTTGGTTTCGTTATTTTCCTTGACCACCACCTGATCACCACCGCGAACTTCTGCTAAGTTCAAGTTGAGCAAGGCAATTTTCCCTATCTCTTCATGGTTTCCATCACCATAAGAAAATCCCATACTTAAAGTTAGGGGTAGATGCCTCTGTTTTGATTCTTCTCGGAAAGTATCAATAACGGAGAATTTATCATTCATCAATTCCTCTAGTACCGTGTAATCTGTGAATACATAAAAACGATCCATCCCCACACGGCGAGAAAACATAGCATACTTACTAGCAAATTCTGAAACAAAATTGGCTACAAAACTATTGATATGACTGATATCGGAGTCGGATGTCGCATCCTCCAAATCATCATAGTTATCTACCGAGATGACTCCAATGACTGGACGGCTAGTTACCAATTCGACAGTTGCTTCGTACTCCCCAGAAACATCAAAGAAATACAAAACACCCGAAGCCTTGTCCATATGAACAGCATATCGTGTTTCGCCCAAGGTAGCATACGAACCAGGATTCCCAACAGAAGCCTTGATGATGGTTTGAATTAACTCAACATCAATTTCGCCTTCTTCAGTAGTCAAAATTAGCTCAGCATAGGGATTAAACCATTCCACTTCTCCGCTTGATAGGTCTAATTTCAGGACTCCCACCGGCATTTGATCAAGCAAAGTACTCAAGCTATTTTCGGCTTGGTGATTTACATATTGGATTTGTTCAATTTCGCTCTTTTCATACTGTTTTTTTTGCCAAACGAATAAAAGCAAATAAAGCAGTACAAATAAAAACAAAACAGTGACTGTTACAGCAAGATTATGTGAAAAAATAATCAGCAAAGTTAAGATTCCGAAAGTTGCAAGTCCTAATAAGACCGCAGAAAACGGGATTAAATTATTTTTTTTCATTCTAAACCTCTTGCGCATTATTATATCACAAAAACCCTTAAAAAGCGACCTTTTAAAAGATGCAAGCCCTTCTTTCATGATTGATTTCTCTAACTTCAGACACAAAAAGAGGAGGGAATCATCACCCTCCTACCCACGTGTTCAGATCACTAACACCTAGCGTTCCACGATAAGGGCAGTCCCCATCCCTCCTCCGATACAGAGAGTTGCTAAGCCAGTTTTAGCATCACGTTTCATCATCTCATGTACCAGCGTTACTAGGATACGGCAACCGGAAGCCCCAATTGGGTGACCAAGAGCAATGGCGCCACCATTGACGTTGACAATATCTGTGTTGAAACCAAGTGTTTTACCAACTGCACAAGCCTGGGCAGCAAAGGCTTCATTTGACTCAATCAAGTCGAGATCTTCGACTGTCAAATTGCCTTTTTCAAGAGCCTTGCGAGTCGCATAAATCGGTCCACATCCCATCATATTAGGATCCAAACCTGCACTTGCATACGAACGAATGCGGGCAATCACTGAAAGTCCTAATTCTTCAGCTTTTTCAGCACTCATGATTAAGACAGCTGCTGCCCCGTCATTGATTCCTGAAGCATTTCCCGCTGTGACAGAACCGTCTTTTTTGAAAACAGGACCTAGCTTAGACAAACTCTCCAAGCTAGTATCTTTTCTAGGATATTCATCTGTATCAAAAACGATCGGATCGCCTTTGCGTTGAGGAATGACAACTGGCACAATCTCTTCTTTAAAGCGTCCAGATTCTATAGCTGCCACTGCTCGTTTTTGTGACTCTAAAGCAAGAGCATCTTGCTCTTCTCGACTGATGCCATATTCTTCAGCCACATTCTCAGCTGTAATCCCCATATGGTATTCGTTAAAGGCATCAGACAAACCGTCCTTAATCATGGTATCTACCACTTTCGAATCTCCCATACGGCCACCCCAACGGAAGCTTGGCAAAACGTATGGAGCCTGACTCATGTTTTCTGCACCACCAGCTACGATAATATCTGCATCGCCACATCGAATCGCTTGAGCAGCCAACTGCACGGCCTTCAAACCGGAACCACAAACCTTGTTGATAGTAAAGGCTGGTGTAAATTCAGGGAGTTCTGCATGAACGCTCATTTGACGAGCTACGTTTTGACCTAAACCTGCGCCTAGGACATTCCCCATAATCACTTCATCTACTAGCTCTGGTTTGACATTGGCTTTTTCCAAAGCACTCTTAATAACCAACGCTCCCAAATCAACAGCTGAAACATTCTTCAAACTTCCTCCAAAGGAGCCTATTGGAGTTCGTACTGCCGAAACAATCACCACGTCTTTCATAACTGCCCCCATTTATACCTTTTATAATATTGCAATACAAAAGTGGTTTACACTGGTGTAAACCACTTTAAAAATTCTATTTTATGATTCTTTCACTTCTAACAAACCAACTTCACCATCTTCACGGCGATACAAAACATTAGTTGTTTGATCTTCTACATCTACATAGATAAAGAAATCATGTCCCAATAAATCCATTTGAAGAAGGGCTTCTTCTAAATCCATTGGCTTCAAATCAATTTGTTTTGAACGAACGACTTTTGGTTGCACAACATTTGCATCTTCAACTAGAGCGTCTGTAAAGAGTTGACTTGTCGCAACTTTATTTTTATTCTTACGTTCGATTTTAGTTTTATTTTTACGAATCTGACGTTCAATTTTATCTGTTACAAGATCGATAGAACCATACATATCTTGAGAAATATCTTCAGCACGAAGAGTGATAGATCCAAGTGGAATTGTTACTTCAACCTTTGCCGTTTTCTCACGGTAAACTTTCAAGTTCACACGTGCATCCAACTCCTGCTCAGGTTGAAAATACTTTTCGATCTTTTCGAGTTTAGAAACTACATAATCACGAATTGCTTCTGTTACTTCTAGGTTTTCACCACGGATACTATATTTAATCATATAAGTACCTTCTTTCTAAACATTTTTGTTTTTCTAACTATATTATAACGCTTTCATTTTCATTTTGCAAATTTTTTCCTCATCTTACAAGGGAAAAAGTTTTAACTTCCAAAGCACCTGCTTCTTCCAAAAGTCGTTTCACTCGATTCACAGTTGCCCCTGTTGTATAGATGTCATCAATCAGCAAAATCTTCTTAGGAAGTGAGATTCCATCTTTAATAAAAAATGGAATTTCAGTAGCTAACCTTTCCAAACGGCTTTTAGAAGAACTAGCGCTCTCTTCTCTTTTTCCTAATATATCTTTAAAAGAAAAGCCTGCCGCCTCAACCAAACCCTCGACTTGGTTAAACCCCCTCTCAAGCAATCTTTCAGGGCTTAGGGGAATTACAACAAATTGATAACCTCTATACTTTTTCAGTTCCTCAGCAAGAACGGAAGCAAAAACTTTTCTAAGCAAAAAATCACCATCAAACTTATATCTACTGAAAAAGTCTTTCATAGCTTGATTATAGGTAAATATCGCCTTATGATCAACCTGAGCTCCTTCTTTACACCAAAGTTTACAATCTTGACATTGAGTTGACATCCCTGTTTTCATACAGTTTGGACAATATTTCTCACCAATCTTCTCAAAACTAGAATCACAAGCTGAGCAAAGATAACTGCAGTCATCCTTCAAAAGGAAGAGACTGCTAAAAGTTAACTCACTTTTTGTAGTCTGGGCACATAATAAACAGTTCATAATCCCGCCTCCTTGTTCATCTGCTTGATTTCCTTTATTGCCTTCTTGATGGAAGCATTTAATCCATCATGAAAGAAGAGCAACTCACCAGTTGGTCTATCCATACTGCGTCCAACTCGCCCTCCAATCTGAATCAAACTAGACTTGGTAAAGAGACGATGATTAGCTTCTACTACGAAAACATCCACACAAGGGAAGGTAACTCCGCGTTCCAATATTGTTGTACTGATCAGTATCGTCAACTCTCCATCTCGAAAAGCTTGCACCTGCTCTAATCGATTTTCTGTGACAGAAGATACAAAACCAATTTTCTCATCTGGGAAATACACCTGTAGTGTTTCTTTTAGTTTTTCGCCTTTCTTAATCTCTGATGTAAAAATTAGCAATGGATAACCTGTTCTTCTCTGTTTCTCAATATAAGTCTTTAACTTGGTTGATAACTGGCTTTTCTCTAAACAGCGATTAAAATCCGATAACCAGACTGGTTTAGGAATAATCAAAGGATTTCCATGAAACCGTCTCGGCAAGCTTAATCGTTTTAATTCTCCTGTGCGAACCTTCCTATCTAACTCATCTGTAGAAGTTGCTGTAAGGAATATCCTCAATCCATCCTCCTTTACACTATTCTTTACAGCATAGTAAAGCATAGTGTTGTCAACATAAGGAAAGGCATCTACCTCATCCACTATCAACAAATCAAAAGCATGATAAAATTTTAATAACTGATGAGTTGTTGCAATTACTAAGGGAGTTCGAAAATAGGGCTCTGATTCGCCATGGAGTAGCGCTATATCGCAAGCAAAGTCATTCTGCAGTCGCTTATACAGTTCTAAACATACATCAATTCGAGGACTGGCCAAACAAACTGCACCTCCATCATCAATCACTTTGGCCACAACTTGATAAATCATCTCTGTCTTTCCAGCTCCTGTCACAGCATGAACTAAAGTCGGTTCTTTCTTTTCGACTGCTCGAATCGACCCCTCTGATACCTTTTCCTGAAAAGGGGTTAACTGACCACGCCATTTGAGAACATCTTGCTTAGGAAAATCCTCCTGCGGAAAATAGTATAAAGCTTGATCACTCCTGACTCGCTTCATCAGCAAACACTCCCTGCAATAGTAGGCGCCAATAGGCAAATACCATTCTTCTAGAATCAAACTATTACAACGTTGACAAAACAGTTTCCCCTTCTCTTTTCTCATTGCTGGCAGTTTCACTGCTTCCTGTCGTTCTTCTTCAGTTAATTCTTTCTCAGTAAACAAGCGACCGAGGTAATTTGGATTTACTTTCATACTTTAATATTCGTAAAAATCTAGCGCTTTAGAGTTTTTTTTAGTACAATTGAATCATGGAATTTAGAACGATTAAAGAGGATGGGCAGGTCCAAGAAGAAATAAAAAAATCCCGCTTTATCTGTCATGCCAAGCGTGTTTATAGCGAAGAAGAGGCTCGTGACTTCATCACTACCATCAAAAAAGAACACTATAAAGCCACCCATAACTGCTCTGCTTTTATTCTAGGGGAACGCAGTGAAATCAAGCGTACGAGTGATGATGGGGAGCCTAGTGGTACTGCTGGAGTCCCTATGCTGGGTGTCTTAGAAAATCATAATCTAACCAATCTCTGTGTGGTAGTGACACGCTACTTTGGTGGCATCAAACTAGGTGCTGGCGGTTTGATCCGTGCCTATGCAGGTAGTGTGGCCTTGGCTGTCAAAGAAATTGGCATTATTGAAATCAAAGAACAGGCTGGCATAGCCATTCAGATGTCTTACGCTCAGTATCAAGAATATAGCAATTTCCTTAGAGAGCATCATCTCATGGAGTTGGATACAAACTTTACAGATCAAGTTGATACAATGATCTATGTTGATAAGGAAGAGAAAGAAAATATCAAAGCTGCTCTTGTTGAGTTCTTTAATGGAAAGGTCACTTTAACTGATCAAGGCTTACGAGAAGTTGAAGTTCCTGTAAACTTAGTGTAAACAAAGGAGAAATACATGGCGTTTGGAAAATTTATTCAAGGACTTGCTGGTAACTTCAGCGAGGAAAACAAAGAGACTCTTATCAAAGAATATGGACAATATCTACTAGAGAATGAAGAAATTCAAAGTGGATATAAACTTATTCGCGATTCAATTATCTTTACAAATATCCGTATCATCTTTACAGATAAGCAAGGTGCCACTGGTCGTAAGGTGTCTGTTAAGTCACTCTTTTTGATGAACATTGTAAACGTTGAAATGGAAACTGCTGGAGTAGGTATAGATGATAGTGAGATTACGATCACTTATTTAGAAAATGTCTTTCTAAAAGCACATAATGAGCATCTGAGTTTCCATAAATTTGAATTCCCTAAAAAAACGGACATCCTCCCTCTTTACACCTATTTATTAGAATTGGCTTATCACAATCGATTAAAAATTAATGGCTTAGACCTTTGATATAAAAAAATCCTATCACTTTGATAGGATTTCTATATTTTACAAATAACCTTGAGCGCGTTATACTAGTATCATCTTATACAAAGAGGTATATCTATGACTATTTATAACAATATCACTGAACTTATTGGACAAACACCGATTGTTAAACTTAACAACATTGTTCCAGATGGTGCTGCAGACGTCTATGTTAAACTAGAAGCCTTTAACCCAGGATCTTCAGTTAAAGACCGTATTGCCCTTAGCATGATTGAAAAAGCAGAACAAGATGGTATTCTAAAACCGGGTGTTACTATTGTTGAAGCAACGAGTGGAAACACTGGTATCGGTCTTTCATGGGTCGGTGCTGCTAAAGGATATAAAGTTGTTATCGTCATGCCTGAAACGATGAGTGTGGAACGCCGTAAAATTATCCAAGCCTATGGTGCTGAACTCGTCCTCACTCCTGGTAGCGAAGGAATGAAAGGGGCTATTGCTAAAGCTCAGGAAATCGCTGCTGAACGTGACGGCTTCCTTCCACTCCAATTTAATAATCCAGCTAACCCAGAAGTACACGAAAGAACAACAGGAGCTGAAATACTAGCTGCTTTCGGTTCTGATGGACTAGATGCTTTTGTGGGTGGTGTTGGTACTGGTGGAACGATCTCAGGTGTTTCTCACGCTCTTAAAGCAGCAAATTCAAACATTCAAGTTTATGCAGTTGAGGCAGACGAGTCAGCTATCTTGTCTGGTGAAAAACCAGGACCCCACAAAATTCAAGGCATCTCAGCTGGATTTATTCCTGAAACACTTGATACAAAGGCCTATGATGGTATCGTCCGCGTAACGTCAGATGATGCTCTAGCACTTGGTCGTGAAATTGGTGGAAAAGAAGGCTTCCTTGTTGGGATTTCTTCAGCTGCAGCGATTTACGGGGCAATTGAAGTTGCCAAGAAATTAGGTACAGGTAAGAAAGTCCTTGCTTTAGCACCAGATAACGGCGAACGTTATTTGTCTACAGCACTCTATGAATTTGAAGTGTAGCCTCCTAAATACACTTAGCCCTTTTAAAGGGCTTTTTGTTTACTCATATAGAGCCTACTCTCTAGACCAAAAGAAAAAGGAAGCAATTTGCTTCCTTTTCTATTAGTTATTCAAGGCTGCTGCCATTGTAGCTGCAACTTCTGCTTCAAAGTCGTTTGCAGCTTTCTCGATACCTTCACCAACTTCAAAGCGAGCGAACTCAACTACTGAAGCATTTACTGATTCAAGGTAAGCTTCAACTGTCTTGCTGTCATCCATGATGTATACTTGTGCAAGAAGTGTGTATGCTTGGTCAACTTTAGTGTTGTCAAGCATGAAGCGGTCCATTTTACCTGGGATGATTTTGTCCCAGATTTTTTCTGGTTTGCCTTCTGCAGCCAACTCAGCTTTGATATCAGCTTCAGCTTGAGCAATCACTTCATCAGTCAATTGTGCTTTTGATCCATACTTCAAGTGTGGAAGAGCTGGTTTACCAACCATTGCACGGCTTTCGTTATCTTGGTCGATTACGTGGTTCAATTGTGCCAACTCATCTTTAACGAATTGCTCATCCAATTCTTTGTAAGAAAGAACTGTTGGTTTCATCGCAGCAATGTGCATTGAGATTTGTTTAGCAAGCGCTTCGTCTCCACCTTCAATAACAGAGATAACACCGATACGACCACCATTGTGTTGGTATGCTCCAAAGTGTTGTGCATCTGTTTTTTCAATCAAAGCAAAGCGACGGAATGAGATTTTTTCTCCGATAGTTGCAGTTGCAGATACGTATGCAGCTTCAAGAGTTTCACCTGAAGGCATTGTCAAAGCAAGAGCTTCTTCGTTGTTCGCTGGTTTTCCTTCAGCAATTACTTTAGCTGTTGCGTTTACCAAGTCAACGAATTGAGCGTTTTTCGCAACGAAGTCAGTTTCAGCATTTACTTCAACTACTGCTGCAACGTTACCATTAACAAATACACCAGTCAAACCTTCTGCAGCAACACGGTCAGCTTTCTTAGCTGCCTTCGCCATACCTTTTTCGCGAAGCAATTCAATCGCTTTTTCGATGTCACCGTCTGTTTCTACAAGCGCTTTTTTAGCGTCCATAACACCGGCACCAGATTTTTCACGCAACTCTTTAACAAGTTTAGCTGTAATTTCTGCCATTTTGATTCTCCTATATTTTTTAAAAATAGGAGAGCTGGGCTACGCCCCGCCCTCCTAGGTAATTACTATTTATATGAATTAAGCGTTGTCGCCTTCTACAACTTCAACGATTTCTTCGATTGAGTCAGCTTGAGCTTCTGAAGCTGCAAATTCTGCTTCAACTGCTGCTGCATCTTCACCTTGACGTCCTTCGATGATAGCGTCAGCCAATTTAGCTGTGATCAATTTAACAGCGCGGATAGCGTCATCGTTAGCTGGGATGATTACATCGATATCGTCTGGGTCAGTGTTTGTGTCAACCATCGCTACAACTGGGATACCCAATTTTTTAGCTTCTTTAACAGCGATTTGTTCTTTATGTGGGTCAACTACGTACATTACATCTGGGATACGAGGCATGTCTTCGATACCACCCAAGAATTTTTCAAGACGTGCACGTTGTTTGTTAAGAAGTGCAACTTCTTTCTTAGGAAGAACGTCAAAGATTCCTTCTTCTTCCATACGTTTGATTTCTTTCAAACGAGCAATACGTTTTTGGATAGTTCCCCAGTTAGTAAGAGTTCCACCCAACCAACGGTGGTTGATGTAGTATTGACCTGAACGTTCTGCTTCTTCTTTAACAGCGTCAGCAGCTTGTTTCTTAGTACCAACAAACAATACAACTGCATCGTTAGCTGCTGCATCACGCATAAAGTCGTATGCTTGGTCAGCGTATTTTACAGTTTGTTGCAAGTCGATAACGTGGATTCCGTTACGCTCAGTGAAGATGTACTTAGCCATCTTAGGGTTCCAGCGACGAGTTTGGTGACCAAAGTGTACACCAGCCTCAAGAAGTTGTTTCATTGAAATTACTGCCATGAGTATTTCTCCTTTTTGTTTTTTTCCTCTCCTCGACTTCAACTTGCAAAACGACCCGAGGGCAACAGTTTCACAATTCATCAAGAATGAGTATTATCGTTTACACGACAAGTTTCATTTTATCACATTTTAGCCATATTTTCAAGCGGTTTTGATAGATTTCGGCCTTGCTTTCGATAAAAAATAATAAAAGAGACTCACATCGAGCCTCTTCGTTTCATTCATTAGTTCGGATAGATGTATGTTACGTAACCTTCAGAAGTTGTAGTTGGGTTGAACCATCCACGTTTGTTACCGATTGTACGATCTCCACCATAGTTTGATTCTGATACTTGAATGCTAGTTGATGATGAAACTGCTGTAACAACCGCTACGTGTCCATATCCACCGTCATTCCAACATGCAATCGCACCAACTTGTGGAGTTGATCCTGTACGGAATCCTGCAGCTGCTGCACTTGTAGCCCACTGCGCTCCGTTACCCCAGTAATCTCCAGCCCAAGGTGCTAATGTTTTAGCTCCCCAAGTACATTCACCAGTTGGATAGCTTGAAGCATTTGTACTATATGTTGGACGCTGTCTTGTTGGAGTTGGTGCAGGTGCCGGAGTGTAGCTTGAATCATCATCTGATGAAGAGCTTGAAGTCGCTTGCACTTGATCTGAAAGTGTTGTATTTCCAGAAGCAACAACTGATTGTTGTTGACTTGTTTGACGTGCTTTATAAGCTGCTTCTGCTTCAGCTGCTGCTTTTGCTTCTGCCTCTGCTGCTGCTTTTTGTTCCAACAAAGTAGCTTTATCACTTTCTGCAGTAGCTTTCTCTGCAGCAAGGTTTAACTCAGCAACTTTCAACTCTGCTTGTTTTGTTGTCAATGCTTGTGCATCGTCAGCAAGCGTTTGTTGGTTCGCAATGACAGTGTTGATTGCTTCATTATTTGCAACCTGTTTTTCAGCGATGGATTTCTTATCAGCTTTCTGTTGTTCCAACATTTTGTTGTTAGCTGATACAATCTCGCTCATCGCTGCAACACGTGAAATAGCTTCCGTAATTGATTTTGAGTTTACAATTGTATTGATATAGCTAGTTGCAGCACCGTTTGTTTGTGCGCTACGTGCTTGTTTTTCCAAAGATTCATTACGAGCAACAATGTTCTTAGAGAGCTCTGTAATTTCTCCTTCAAGTTTTTTAGATTCAGCTTGTAGAGTTTCATTCTCAGCTTCCAAGTTCGTTTGTTGAGTTTGGATTGCTGTAACTTGCGTTTGGATTTCATCTACTTGTTTTTGAGCTTCTTTTTGTTGAGATGTCAAATTACTAATCTTACTATCTTGAGCAGCAATCTTTTCATCAGTTGTTTCAGCGTGGACAGTTGTCAATACCGCCGCTTGTGAAACCAATACTGTACTTAATAAAAGTGACGCTAAGATTTTTTTCTTCATATTGTGTAGATACTCCTTCTATTTAAGACATTACTAGTATACCAAAAAAAGACATAATAAATATTACGCCTTTGTTACATTTTTATTTCTTTCTTATAGATAACATTTTTCAAAAATATATTGGAAAATAAGCATCCATAAAAAGTTTAAAATCATTGATGGGACAAGGCTATAGACGATGAAAACTGGCATCGATTCTACTGTCAATCCCATAGCAAGAGCAAGGAGGTAGCTCCCCATATCAAATAGGAAACTCATCACAACTATTGTTAACATTCTTGTCCAACGGTTTAGCAAAATTACACTATTAAATTTATGGAGCGAAGCTCCTATCAAGATAAATAGAAGTGTTGCAATTCCTATCAAGTGGAAAAAATAGATATCGTACACTAAACCCACTATACCGCAATAAGCTAGATAGAGATATTCTGAAACCTCAATTGTCTCAAAAAAGAGAAATAAAAACAGAAAATGACTTGCTAAATGAAAGTGAGGGAAGAAGGATCCCGCTAATTGTCCAATATGTGCATCAATTAGTACAACAAAAGGGAGTAAAAAGAAAATACCAATTTGTTTTAACAGTCTCATTGCTAATTCCCCACTAACTCAACCACATGAAGATTTTTGGTGTCAGCACTTAACTTTACTGTTACTTCCTTTGTTAGATAATCACTGCTGTGTGTTGTAGCAACAACCTCTCCAACAGGAATATCCTTAACATTAAAGTTTCCGAGCCCCCCTGTAGTCACCTTGTCTCCTGCGCTAATGTCACTGTTACTATTTAATTGGCTAATTTTAAGCAGTTCTGACTCCTTATCATAACCAACGATAATCCCGTAAATTTCAGTAGAACCATGCAGGATTTTAACAGAAATTTTGTCTGAATTTTCGGTGTTTGTCAATAGGTTGATCGTTGTTGAATGATCCTCCACCTTTGAAACACTACCAATCAAACCCCCGTTTGCAATGGCCAACATGTTTTCAGAAGCTCCTTTTGAACTTCCCGCATCAATTGTTAACTCTTGTTTCCAAGATACTGGAGCTCGCATAATCACATCTGCTGCAATGGTTTTTGTAGCCTGCAATTTTGACTTCATATCCAGCAACTGACGTAATTGTTCATTTTCATTTTTTAAACTTTCTGATTGATTAGACTCCACCTCTAGTTGATAAAGCTGTTTTTTTAGACTTTCGTTTTCATTGTAAGTCTGCGTCAAATGTCCCAAATCTGATTTGAAAGTATCAAACCACTGAAAGGGTTTTTGAACAATTCTATCTACCAAGGAAATCCCATCTCCTAGTTTCGTCACAATAGCGCTTGAATAGGTTGTCACTAATAGCACAGAAACTGCCAGAACTGTGACAAAAACGATGATTAGATATTTTGATTTTTTAAAACGGTTCATATTCCTACCTTTATACTAAAAACCTGCTACTGTGAGCTTCTTATCAATCCTACAAACCTGCTAAGATTTTAAGAAAAATAAGAAACATCCCAGTACCAAAATCACAAGAATTGTCAGTGTATCCTTTTGACTCCATCTCAATTGTCTATACTGACTTCTACCCTTTCCTCCCTGATAACCACGCGCTTCCATCGCTATTGCCAATGAATCTGCACGCTTTAAGCTCGTCGCAAAAAGAGGAATTAAAATTGGAATCATAGCCTTTACCTTTTGAACGATGCTGCCTTCACCAAAGTCAACTCCACGGGCTTTCTGAGCATTCATAATTCGCGTTGTGTCATCCATCAAGGTTGGAACAAAACGCAAACTCATTGATAACATGAGGCCAATTTCATGAACGGGAACTTTCACACGTTTCAGCGGTGCTAAAAGAGCTTCAACTGCAGCTGCCAGACTCAAAGGCATGGTCGTCAAGGTTAGCAAGGTTGAAAAGAAAATAATCAACACAAAACGACAGAAAATGATTCCTGCTTGTTGCAAAGCATAATCCGTTATTTTTATAAAAGAAAACTCAAATAGGACATTTCCACTTGAAATGAAAAAGAGCTGAAAAAGAGTCGTAAAAGCGATCAAGAAGAACATGGATTTTAATCCCTGAACGAAAAATGAGAGAGAAACGCCTGATAAAGCGATAAATATGCCTGTCGCTACAAACAGAATGAGATTGGTGAGAGGATTATTGGCCCAAAATACAATCAAAATCAGCAGAATCATGGCAAGCAATTTACTACGGGGATCCAAGCGATGAATAATGGAATCCCCTGGTATATAACGCCCTAAAATCATACTATCCATTTAGCGACTCCTTAAACTCCTCTATCTTGATTGGCAGTTTTTTAAAATCTACACCCCTATCTGCCAAACGTTTACAAAAGGCTGTGATTTTAGGCACACCTAACTGCACCTTTTCCATAGAGGCTACATCTTGGAAAACTTCGCTCGGTTTGCCACTTTTGACTAAACGCCCCTTTTCCATAACATAGACCTGATCAGCATACGCAGCTACATCATCCATCAAATGCGTTACCAGAACGATTGTCATTCCAGAAAGGTGGAGTTTTTTAAACAAGGTCATCAATTCTTTTCTGCCCAGAGGATCTAGCCCTGCTGTTGGCTCATCCAAAACCAAGACAGTCGGCTCCATGGCTAGCATACCTGCTATAGCCACACGTCTCATCTGACCACCCGAAAGTTCAAAAGGACTGCGCTCAAAGAGTGACTCATCGATGCCTACCAAGGCTAACTTTTCACGCGCAATTTTCTTGGCCTCTTCCTCAGAAACTCCAAAATTTTGCGGTCCAAATGCAACATCTTTCAAAACAGTCTCTTCGAAAATCTGATTTTCAGCAAATTGAAACACTAGACCAACCTGCTTTCGAATCTGGCGAATTTCTTTATTGGTTGATGTAGGGGTAATGACGGTATCGAAAACTCGAACAGAACCCTTACTTGGTACCAATAGGCCATTTAAAAGCTGTAAAATCGTTGATTTCCCACTACCTGTGTGCCCTACCAAAGCTGTATAGGAACCATCCTCAATCGTCAAAGAAACATCAGTCAAGGCTGATGAAGATAGGGGAGTCCCCTCTTGATAGGTAAAGCTCACATTTTCTAGAGTAATTCCCATAACTTGTCCTCTAGCTCTCCTTCTGTCAAATAGCCATCCGGCAACTGATAACCAGTCTCTCTCAAAGATTCTCTCAATTGATTAGTAAAAGGCTCATCTAACCCTATCTGGTCAAGGTCAGCCCGAGAAAAAAGTTCTCTTGGGCTGCTGGTTGACTCCACTTGGCCTTTTTTCATGACCAAGACACGGTCACTCATCGCAACTTCTTCTAAGTCATGTGTAATGGAGACGACTGTCATCTGGTGGTCTTTTCGAATCTCTTGAACTGTCTGAATCAGTTCTCTGCGGCCCTCAGGATCCAACATACTTGTAGCCTCGTCCAAAATCAAAATAGCTGGCCTCAAGGCAACAACTCCTGCAATAGCCACCCGTTGTTTTTGTCCACCAGATAAACGAGCTGGTTCTCTCTTCTTAAAGTCCAGCATACCTACCAACTCCAAAGATTCAGCCACTCTCTTCTTCATTTCTTCTCGAGGAAGTCCCTGATTTTCTAATCCAAAGGCGACATCATCTTCAACAGTTGCCCCCACAAATTGGTTATCTGGATTTTGAAAAACCATACCAATTTGACGGCGTAAGTCCCAAACATTCTCAGAGGACAGCAATTGCCCATCTATCCAGATTTCCCCAGACTCTGCTTCAAGCAAGCCATCAATCAAACGGATAGTTGTCGATTTTCCACTCCCATTATGACCTACAATTGAAAGCCATTCTCCCCGTTTCACGTGAAACGAGACATTATTAACATCATAATGATCCTGGTCTTCCTTGTAACGAAAAGACAGATCTTTTACTTCAATAATCGATTTCATTTCGAACCAAATGTCCCTTTGAATACATGAGCGCTACCCTTGAAATAATCATAGCCAGAGTAGATAGTGAAAAACAAAGCTATATAAAGCAACAGCTGACCAATTAAATTCCAATGTAAGAGCAAAAAGATAATGGCAAACATCTGACTAAAGGTCTTGATTTTCCCTGGCATCGCTGCTGCTAGAACTGTCCCTCCCGTCTCAACAAGCAACAAACGCAAGCCTGTCACCGCAAGTTCACGACAGATGATAATAGCAACAACCCAAGCTGGAGCCATACCTAACTCAATCAACATGATAAAAGCTGACATAACCAACAGCTTATCGGCCATCGGATCAGCAAACTTTCCAAAGTTGCTGACTACATTCCATTTACGAGCAAGGTAGCCATCAAGATAATCCGTTATACTAGCAACTGCAAAGATGATCGCTGACAGCAGGTGACTGCCTTGTGAATGGCCCAAAGTCAAAATAAGAATAAAGAGAGGTATAAAGAGAATTCTACCAATAGTTAATACATTAGGAATTTGTTCTTTTTTCATTGGTTCTTCCTTAATCTGTAGTGAATGTAAGTGTTACAGTTCCAGTCTGAGTTGTCAGCTTCGAGGTATCGATTGTTTGATTGTCCACAGTCACAGTAACTCCCTTCACTACACCTAAAGTAATAGTAACGGGATTCTTAGTTGAAACTGTTGTTTTTGCATTTTTATTGTCTGCGGACAGTGTCACACCGCCCTCCAGCTCACTTCCTGAAACACTAACCCAACTAGCTGTATCTGAAACTACAAGTTGAACCGTAGCCGTTTCCTTACTCGTTTTATAGCGAGCCTCAATACGGTTTCCTTCGCCTGACACTGTAATAGTTGATTCCGTAGTAGACGACGAACTAGACGTCTGACTACTAGAAGATGAACTAGATGAGGTTGTGGAACTAGTCGAGTTCACAACACTATAATTAGCTGAAGAAGGACTTGGCTGAGTTT
>CAURRB010000025.1:0-18952 GCA_963527085.1 Streptococcus oralis | reverse complement strand
GACGGTCCTTGGAAATCGCATCCACCACTTGCTTGGTCGGATGGAAATAATCTTTGACAGCCTGCTCGCCATCCTCAGCAATCCAGCCCCAAGAATGAGCCCCCACTTTTAGGTCTTTATCCGCATGACCGGCCTCCCTACCAATCTCACGATAAGCTTGAATCAACTTTTTAAAATAGCGCGGATTGCCACCAATAATAGCGTAGACAATCGGCAACCCCGCCTGAGCAATCTTCACTGTTGATTCGACATGACCTCCTGTCGCCACCCACAATGGCAATTTGTCCTGAACTGGACGAGGATAGACTTCTTTTCCAGCAATGCTTTGGGTCAATTGACCTTGCCAGTCTATCTTGGTCTTTTCATTGACTAACTGGAGCATGTCTAATTTCTCATCAAAGAGAGCTTCATAGTCTTTCAAGTCATAGCCAAACAGTGGGAAAGATTCGGTGAATGAACCACGCCCTGCCATAATCTCTGCACGGCCATTTGACAAAGCATCGATAGTGGCATACTGTTGGAACAAACGAATCGGGTCCATGCTTGAGAGAATGCTGACTGCACTAGTCAAACGAATCTTCTTGGTATTGACTGCCCCAGCTGCAAGAACAATCTCTGGCGCCGATACCGCAAAGTCCTCCCGATGATGCTCCCCAATCCCGTACACATCCAAACCAACCTTATCAGCCAGTTCAATTTCTGCCACCAACTGACGAATGCGTTCATCATGACTGTAAATCTGTCCAGTCGCTTCTAGAGCTGTTGTTTCACCAAATGTTGAAATTCCTAATTCTACCATCCTGTTTCCTCGCTATCTCTTTTAGTTTCAGGGTATTTTATCACTAATTAGTTTTATTTTCAATAAATTTGCTCATTATAAAAAGTCTAGATGAACTAGACTTTCTTTGCTTATTCTACTGTTACTGACTTAGCAAGGTTACGTGGTTTGTCCACATCAAGGCCACGGTGGAGTGTTGCAAAGTAAGCGACCAACTGCGTTGGTACGACCATTGAGATTGGTGAGAGGTAAGGGTGGACGGTCGTAAGGACGATATCGTCTGTGTCTTTAGCAACATTTTCTTCTGCAATAGTGAGAACCTTGGCACCACGGGCTGCGACCTCTTGGATATTTCCACGAGTATGGTTGGCAAGGACTGGATCTGACAAGAGGGCCAAGACAGGCGTTCCTTCTTCAATCAAGGCAATGGTTCCGTGCTTGAGTTCTCCTGCCGCAAATCCTTCACACTGGATGTAAGAAATCTCTTTGAGTTTGAGACTGGCTTCCATGGCTACATAGTAGTCTTGACCACGTCCGATGTAAAAGGCGTTGCGAGTTGTTTCAAGAAGGTCACGAACTTTAGCATCGATCGTTTCTTTTTCTGAAAGAGTTGATTCGATAGACTGAGCTACGATTGACAACTCATGAACCAGGTCAAAGGCTTGCGCTTTGGCATTGCCGTTTGCTTCTCCGACTGCTTTTGCAAGGAAGGCAAGAGCTGCAATTTGTGCTGTGTAGGCCTTGGTTGATGCCACAGCAATTTCAGGGCCCGCGTGAAGAAGCATAGTATGGTTGGCTTCACGAGAAAGAGTTGAACCTGGCACGTTTGTCACTGTCAAGCTTGGAATGCCCATTTCATTAGCCTTGACTAAAACCTGACGGCTATCCGCTGTTTCACCAGACTGGCTGATAAAGATAAAGAGTGGTTTCTTGCCGAGAAGTGGCATACCGTAGCCCCACTCAGATGAGATTCCAAGTTCTACTGGTGTATCTGTCAATTCTTCCAACATCTTCTTAGAAGCAAATCCTGCGTGGTACGATGTTCCAGCTGCAAGGATATAGATGCGGTCTGCATCTTGAACAGCCTTGATGATAGCTGGATCTACGACAACTTGACCTGCCTCATCCGTGTAGGCTTGGATGAGTTTACGCATAACCGTTGGTTGCTCGTCGATTTCCTTGAGCATGTAGTAAGGATAAGTCCCCTTACCGATATCTGACAAGTCGAGCTCAGCAGTGTAGCTAGCACGCTCACGACTGTTACCATCATAGTCTTGAACTTCGACGCTATCAGCCTTGACGATTACCAACTCTTGGTCATGAATTTCCATGTATTGGTTGGTCTCACGAATCATAGCCATAGCATCTGAGCAGACCATATTATAACCTTCTCCAAGACCAATCAAAAGTGGAGATTTGTTCTTAGCGACATAGATGACATCTGGATTTTCAGAGTCAATCAAGGCAAAGGCATAAGAACCACGAATGATGTGAAGGGCTTTTTTGAAGGCTTCAAGAACTGAGAGACCTTCTTCTTCTGCAAATTTCCCAATCAAGTGAACAGCGATTTCCGTATCGGTTTGCCCCTTGAAGTGGTGACCTGCAAGGTATTCTTCCTTGATTTCAAGGTAGTTTTCAATCACTCCATTGTGCACCAAGACAAAACGTCCCGTCTCAGAGCGGTGTGGGTGAGCATTGTCTTCCGTTGGTTTCCCGTGAGTCGCCCAACGCGTATGTCCGATACCAGTCGTTCCCTCAACACCAGCTGTCTTAGCAGACAATTCTGCGATACGACCGACAGCCTTGACTAGATGATTTTCAGCACCACCTAGGACAAAAATCCCCGCAGAATCATAGCCACGGTATTCGAGCTTTTCAAGCCCTTGAATCAAAATATCAGTTGCATTTGTGTTTCCAACAACACCAACAATTCCACACATAGTATATACGACACAGACCAGCTGTGCTTTCTCCTTAAATTGGTATAGTCTGATTTTCCTTTTACAGAATCAGCAAAGACAGTATATACTTGTTTTTCTCACTTGTCAAGGATAAAAATTGGTATAGTTTTTCTATCTGGTATTTTATCAAGATTTCACTTGATACCTGACAAGTCGGCATCAATTACTTATAATAAGGGGAGGAGGTATTGGCCATGTGGTTTTTCTTCGCACTTTTATCAGCTATCTTTGCAGCCTTAACGTCAATTTTAGCCAAGATTGGGATTGAGGGAGTTCCATCCAATCTAGCAACCGCTATTCGTACAGTCGTCGTCATTCTGATGGCCTGGGCCATGGTTTTCTTGACCAATAGTCAGACCGAAATTGTCAACATCAGTAGAAAAAGTTGGCTCTTTCTCATCTTATCAGGCTTGGCCACTGGCGCCTCCTGGCTCTGCTACTACAAGGCCCTACAGATGGGCAATGCGACTGAGGTATCTGCTGTCGATAAATTCAGTCTCGTCATTACCCTCGTTCTAGCCTTTTTCTTCCTACAGGATGTCCTGACGTTTAAAACAATTATTGGCTGTATCCTGATTACGATTGGGACCTTGGTGATGATATTGTAATAAAAAGTGAGATGAACGCCATCTCACTCTTTTTATTCTTAAAATCCATTATGGTCGCTGAGTTCCTTGAACCAGTGGCCTGATTTCTTCAGGCGACGTTCCTGTGTTTCCAAGTCAAGCTCAACTAGACCGTAGCGGTTTTTATAGCTATTGAGCCATGACCAGCAATCAATAAAGGTCCAGATTAAGTAACCCTTACAATTGGCTCCGTCTTCAATGGCACGGTGAAGTTCACGCAGATGTCCTTTGACAAAGTCGATACGATAGTCGTCCTGAATCATGCCATTCTCACGGAATTTATCCTCACCTTCAACACCCATGCCATTCTCTGTCAACATCCACTCAATATTACCATAATTTTCTTTGATATTTTGAGCGATATCATAAATCCCCTGCTCGTAGATTTCCCAACCTCGGTGAGGATTGATTTTACGGCCCGGCATGATATAAGGCTCGTAAAAATGTTCTGGCAAGAGGGGACTGTCTGGATGTTTAGCAAAACGCGGCGCCATAACGCGCAAAGGTTGGTAGTAGTTGACTCCAAGGAAATCAACTATGTTCTCGCGAATGAGTTCTAACTCTTCAACAGTGTACTCTGGCAGCAAATCATGCTCAGCTAAAATTTCCACCAATTCCTCTGGATAAGCTCCCAAGACAGACGGATCTAGGAAAGATTGAGCTTGGAAGAGGTCGGCAATGCGCGCAGCCTTGACATCCGCAGGATGCTGGCTACGTGGATAGGCTGGTGTCAAGTTAAGTACAATTCCAATCTTAGAGCCAGGCAGAATCTCATGACAGGCCTTAACCGCAAGACTACTAGCCAGTTGCGTATGATAGGCAACCTTAACCGCTGCTTTGGCATCCACCTTGTGAGGATAATGGGCATCATAAAAATAACCAAATTCTACGGGGACGATGGGTTCATTAAAGGTAATCCATTGGTCTACCAAGTCACCGTAAGTCTCAAAACAAAAACGAGCATAGTCTTCATAAGCCTTGACAGTTGCCTTATTTTCCCAACCATCGCTGTCTTCTTGGAGGGCAAATGGCAGGTCGAAGTGATAGAGATTGACTAAGAGACGAATCCCCTTGGCCTTAATGGCTTCAAAGACCTGACGGTAGAAAGTCACACCTTGAGGATTGACTTCTCCACGACCTTGCGGGAAAATACGTGACCACTGGATAGAAGTACGAAAGGCTGTATGACCTGTTTCTACAAGAAGCTCAATATCCTTTTCCCAGTTTTCGTAAAAAGTCGATGTTTTGTCAGGTCCAATCCCATTGTAATAGCGATTGGGTTCCACCTGATACCAATAATCCCAGAGATTATCTCCTTTACCATCACCAGGCACTCGTCCTTCTGTCTGTGGTCCAGAAGTGGAGGAACCCCAGACAAAATCCTTTGGAAATTTTAGCATAGCTTTACCTCTTCATTTACTCATTTTTCCCATTATATAGAAAAAACAAGGTAAAAACTAGTTACATTTTTGCCTTGTTTTTCTTCTGATTATAGTTTTTATTTCTTGCTTAGAATTTCAAGGGTTTCGAGCAAGTTGTCTGCATGAACTTCGATTGTGTCACCAGTCGCCTTAATCTTAACTTCTACGATGCCATCAGCTGCTTTTTTCCCAACAGTGATACGGATTGGCAGACCAATCAAGTCGCTATCGCTAAACTTCACTCCGACACGTTCGTTACGGTCATCTGTCAAGACTTCGTAACCAGCGTCTATCAAGTTGGCTTCCAATTTTTCTGTCAAGGCTTGCGCTTCTTCATCTTTAACATTGACAGTAATCAAATGCACATCAAATGGCGCCAATTCTTTAGGGAAGTTAACTCCCCAAGCGTAACGGTATTCACCTTTTGGTGTTTTATTGACAAAGAGGCGAGCGTGTTGCTCCATCACCGCTGAGAGGAGACGGCTAACACCGATACCGTAACAACCCATGATGATTGGCACAGCACGACCATTTTCATCCAAAACATCTGCACCCATGCTTGCTGAGTAGCGAGTTCCGAGTTTGAAAATATGACCGATCTCAATACCACGCGCGAAGTTAAGAACGCCTTGTCCGTCTGGTGAAATTTCACCCTCACGAACTTCGCGGATATCCACGTATTCTGCAGTGAAATCACGACCTGGGTTCACACCCGTCAAGTGGTAGCCATCTTCGTTGGCCCCCACAACAGCATTGCGAACATCTTGTACCTTACGGTCTGCAATGATTTTCACATTTTCTGGCAAACCAACTGGGCCAAGCGAACCAAAGCCAGCCGATATAACATTTGCTACTTCTTCCTCGCTCGCAACATCAAAGAAATCTGCACCCAAGTGGTTTTTCAACTTGACTTCATTGAGTTGGTCATTTCCAACTAGAAGGGCTGCAACAAGCTCACCATCTGCCATGTAGAAGAGGGTTTTAATTGTTTGTTCTTCTGGAACGTTGAGGAAGGCTGCAACTTCATCGATTGTTTTAACATCTGGTGTTGCAACGCGAGTCACTTCTTCTTCCGCAACGACACGGTTGCTTGGTTTGTACTCGTTTGTTGCCATTTCTAAGTTAGCCGCATAGCTAGACTCACTTGAGTAGGCAATGGTGTCTTCACCAGAAACCATCCATTTGAGCAATTCTGCCTTGATTTCTTCTTGCACTTCTGCAGGAATTTCATCAAATGAGGCAACTGACTTGTCTAAGACAACCCAGCGGTCGAGGTCTGTACGGGCTGGTGTGATGGCCATAAATTCTTGGCTATCCTTACCACCCATGGCACCACCGTCACCGATGATAGCCTTGAAATCCAAACCACTACGAGTGAAAATTCGTTCATAGGCCGCCTTGTACTCGTCATAAGTCACATCCAAACTATCGTAATTAGCATGGAAACTATAGCCGTCTTTCATGATAAATTCACGCGTACGGAGAAGGCCGTTACGTGGACGTTTTTCATCACGGTACTTAGGTTGAATTTGGTAAAGGTTGAGTGGCAATTGCTTGTAAGACTTGACAGAGTCACGAACAATAGCTGTAAAAGTTTCTTCGTGTGTCGGACCTAGGATAAAGTCTGACTTTTCACGATTTTTCAGTTTATAAAGGTCTTCACCATAGGTTTCATAACGGCCTGATTCACGCCAAAGATCGGCACTGAGAAGGGCAGGAGCCAACATCTCCACCGCACCAATCTTATCAAACTCTTGGCGCATGATATTCTTAGCCTTTTCAATCACACGGTTAGCAAGTGGCAGGTAAGAATAAACACCAGCAGAAACTTGACGAACATAACCAGCACGCAACATAAGGGCGTGGCTGATAACTTGAGCATCGCTTGGCATTTCGCGAAGCGTAGGGATTAGCATTTTACTTTGTTTCATAATATTCCTCGATTATCTAAAAGAAGAGTCGCATAATGTCATTCCAGGTCACAGCTAGCATCAAGACAACCATGATAACTACACCAGCCATGGTGACATAGGTTTCAATTTCTTGTTTAAGGGGTTTCCGGCGGATAGCCTCTAGGATATTGAGCACAATCTTTCCACCATCCAAAGCCGGGATCGGAATCAAATTAAAAATCCCGATATTGATGGAAATCACGGCTAGGAAATAGAGGACATTCTCAATTCCATTTTTAGCAGCATCGCTACTTGCCTTAAAAATGGCAACGGGACCACCGAGTTTGTTCAAATCTGGATGGAAAATCAAGTTTTTCAGAGCCGAAAGGATGCGAAGTCCTGAGTCAGCTGCAGTTGTAAATCCACCAACAAACATGGATAGAAAGTCTGACTTGACTCCCGGTTGAACCCCGATAATATAACGTCCTTGATTTTCTTCTGGCGTCACCGTGACTTGTTTTTCGCTACCATTTTCAGAAATGGTCACATCTAAGGTCGGGGCGGTCTTGTCCTTGGTATCTGCTTCCACAGCCTGGGTCAAGTCTTGCCAATTCTTAACCTCATGCGAGCCGACCTTGGTGATTTGAGCTGTCTCAGCTACGCCCACCTTAGCCAAAGCTCCTTCTGGCATGACGTGAAAGAGATTGGTCTGAGTATCTCTAACACCGCCCTGCAAAAAGATCAAGATCCAAAAAACAACAACACCTAAGATAAAGTTATTCATAGGACCTGCAAAGTTGGTGATGAGCTTGCCCCAGATAGAAGCATTTTGATACTGTACATCCAAAGGAGCGATGCGCACTTCGGTTCCGTCTTCTTCAACAACCGTTGCATCGTGATCTACTGCAAAAATCTTTTCTTCTTCCAAGACCAACCCCTTGATAAAGAGCTTGTCTTCAAAGTCAAACTGGGTTACCTGCATAGGAAGAGCCGTTTGATCCAGTTTCTTCCCTGAGAGGTTGATCCGTTTGACCTTACCATCATCAGCAAGTGTTAAACTGACTGGAGTTCCTGTCTTGATTTCTGTCGCATCATCACCCCAGCCTGCCATACGAACATAGCCTCCTAGAGGAAGGATTCGAATGGTATAAGCAGTGCCATCCTTACCGATATGGGAAAAAATCTTGGGCCCCATACCAATGGCAAATTCACGAACTAGAATGCCCGATTTCTTGGCAAAATAAAAATGTCCAAACTCATGCACCACCACAATAATCCCAAAAACGAGGATAAAGGTTAGCAATCCAATCATTCAATATTCCTTTCTTTAAAACAGGCCAAATAAGTGCATCATTGGAAACACAATCAGCATGCTGTCAAAGCGATCCAACACACCGCCATGTCCAGGGATAAATTTTCCAGAATCCTTGACACCGAAATGGCGTTTCATGGCACTCTCAATCAAGTCACCAAACTGACCTGCCACACTGAAGAAGGCAGCAAAGAGACTCATTCTATAAATCCCATAAGGAAGAGCAACTGTGCTGTCCACTAACATGAAAATCACTGTTATCAGTACCGCACCTAGAATACCCCCGACAAATCCCTCAATACTCTTATTAGGAGAAACTCTTGGTGCCAACTTATGTTTACCAAAATTCATCCCTGTCAGGTAGGCTGCGCTATCTGTCGCCCAGACGATAAAAAGGGCCAAAAGTACCTTGTCAAAACCTGCCACCCGAGCATCTAGTAAGGCATTGAAGCCAAAACCAACATAAAAGCTCACAGCAATTGGAAAAGCGGCATCTTCAATCGTATAGTTTTTACTGAAGACGGTCGTCCCTAGCATTATGGTAATCAAAACACTGTAGGCAACCACATTCCCATCAACAGGCAAAAAAGTTAGGTAGTTTTCTAAAGGGACTGTGAGGGCAAAGGTCGCAAAGAGGGTCAAGGCGCCCTCAATGGTCATGGTCTTTAGTCCCTTCATGTGCAGGAGTTCATGGACGCCTAGCATTGCTAACAAGCCAATCCCTATCTGCAACAAGAGCCCTCCCGCAAACAAGACTGGAAGGAAAATGGCCAGGGCTAATACCGCAAACAATGTTCTCTTTTGTAAATCCTTGGTCATATCTTCTCCTAAACTCCTCCAAAACGGCGATTGCGATGGTTAAAAGCAGCAATAGCTTCCTGCAAGGCGGCTTCATCAAAATCAGGCCACAAGGTATCCGTAAAATAAAGCTCGCTATAGGCCGCTTGCCATGGCAAGAAATTACTTAAACGCAACTCACCACTCGTACGGATAATCAAATCTGGATCTCGCAAATCCTTTGGCAGGTGTTGCGTGAAAAGGTAATCCCCAATCATATCTTCTGTGATATCACCAGGATTGATTTTAGCATCTAGAACATCTTGAGCCAAGCCCTTAAGAGCCTGCGTAATTTCAGCACGACCACCATAATTAAGCGCAAAATTGAGAATCAAGCCTGTATTGTTCTTGGTCAATTCCTCTGCTTTTTTCAAAGCTTCAAAAGTCTGCTTAGGCAGACGGTCCGTCTCCCCAATCATCTGAATCTTAACATTATTTGCATGTAATTCAGGGACGTAGTTGTCATAAAACTCAACAGGCAAGTTCATGATAAACTTGACTTCTTGATCTGGGCGCGTCCAATTCTCCGTTGAAAAGGCATAAACCGTGATGACCTTAACTCCCATCTTGTTAGCTGCCTTGGTCACCTTTTGGAGGGCTTCCATCCCCGCCTTATGACCAAAAACCCGTGGTTGCATCCGTTTTTTAGCCCAACGACCATTCCCATCCATGATGATGCCAATATGAGCAGGAACCTGTGTTGGAACCTCAACTTCTACAGCTTTATCTTTCTTAAAAAATCCAAACATGTTCTTATTCCTATTCAAAAATCTATCGTTTCATTATACCATATTTCCCTATTTTCTTCTATTGCTAAGTTATTAGCTCTCCTTACGAACAAAAAATAAGCCGCCTGATTGGGCGACTTAATTTTATAGGGAGATTATTATGAAAAAGTTTTAGGAGTTTAAGTTAAGTTACTCTTAACTTATGAACCTAGTATACCGTCCCTAACTTAAATTTTTCTTAAGTTTTTTGAAAAAGTGAGATTTTTCCATTTTTCTTGCCAATTTTTCTTGGACAAGCGTTCTTGATAGAGCTTCATTCGGTCCTCATTCTCTAAAAAATGAGGAGTTGGGGAAACTTGAAACTTTAAAATATCCTCTAGACCATAGGGCGCAAAGGGCTCTAAAGTTGCATCGGCTTGCAAGCGAAGGCCTATCGCCGTACAGCGCTCAGGATACTTACTCATGGCATCACGAGAACTCGTGTAAGGCGCTGTGCGGGGACTGTGCAGATGCATATAGACCTGATTTTTCAACTCCCACTGATACTGAGGGAAATCTTCTCTCAGCCTGTTCTCTAGGGATACTGTTTCCTCATAAGAAATATCTGGATCAAAGAAAATCACATCCACGTCCGTCTCACTATCAAAAGGCGATTTGTCTGACAAGAGATTCCAGATGAAATTCCTGACAGAACCTGCTGCCAACCAAGAGTCTTTCAGACCAAGGTTACGAATGATGGTCAGAATGGTCATCATATCCGGATTTTCTCTGAAAGCATCTAGAATTTCTTGTTCATTTTTCATTGTATTCATACCCTAAATGCTCATATGCCTTAGCAGTTGCCACCCGTCCAGAACGAGTTCGCATGATGAAACCGTTCTGAATCAGGTAAGGTTCGTACATATCTTCGACCGTCTCACGCTCCTCGGCAATATTAACAGAAAGAGTTCCTAAACCGACAGGACCACCACCGTACATCTCAATCATGGTGCGAAGGATTTTTTGGTCTACATAGTCCAAACCTTCACGGTCTACATCCAGCATGGTCAAAGCCTTATCCGTAATCACATCATCAATCAAGCCATCCCCCATAATCTGGGCAAAGTCGCGCACGCGCTTGAGGAGACGATTGGCGATACGAGGAGTTCCACGACTACGTAAGGCCAGCTCAGTAGCTGCCTCATGAGTGATTTCCATCTCAAAAATATCTGCTGTCCGCTCAACAATTTCCGTCAAGTCAGCGTGGGCATAGTATTCCATATGACCTGTAATCCCAAAACGTGCCCGCAGAGGATTTGAGAGCATTCCTGCCCGTGTCGTTGCACCAATCAAGGTGAATGGTGGCAAGTCCAAATGAACACTGCGACTGCCTTCACCAGCCCCAATCATGATGTCAATGTAGAAGTCCTCCATGGCACTATAAAGCACCTCTTCCACCGACATGGGCAAGCGATGAATCTCATCAATAAAGAGAACGTCTCCAGGCTCCAAATCATTCAAAATCGCTACCAAGTCACCTGCTTTTTCAATGACAGGACCAGACGTTTGCTTGAGGTTGACTCCCAGTTCATTGGCAATAACAAAGGCCATGGTTGTTTTCCCGAGACCTGGAGGACCAAATAAAAGAACATGGTCCAGTGCCTCATCCCGCATTTTGGCAGCCTCGATAAAGATTTGCAGCTGGTCCTTGACCTTATCCTGCCCAATATATTCACGTAAATACTGAGGACGGAGGGTACGTTCTACTAACTCCTCATCCCCCATTATCTCATTATCTAAAATTCTACTCATGGCTCTATTATATCAAAAATCCAAGCCACAAACAAAAAAGCCACCTGATTGGGTGGCCTCTTTAGGGAGATTATTATGAAAAAGAAAAGTTTAGGATTTCATTAAATAAAGGGTACTCAATGAAAATCGAAATCAGACTAGGCAGATAGACGCAAGCATAACTATAGTTAGCTAAGTCGACTCTAACGAAGTATGGTGAGATTTTCGAAGAGTATTAGGAGGTCTTTATTTAATGATTATATAATACAAGATGAATCTTAAAGCTAACTTAACTTTTTCTTTGTTTTATCATTTTTTTAAAAATTTTTTCAAATGAAATTTTCTTTTTCAAGCCACAAAAAAGCCACCTGATTGGGTGACTTCTTTGGGAGATTATGATGAAAAAGAAAAGTTTGGGATTTTATTAAATAAAGGGTACTCAATGAAAATCGAAATAAGACTAGGCAGATAGACGCAAGCATAACTATAGTTAGCTAAGTCGACTCTAACGAAGGCTGGTGAGATTTTCGAAGAGTATTAGGAGGTCTTTATCTAATAACTATATAATACACGAGGAGACTTAAACTTTACTTAATAAAAAATAATTTTTTTTTATCTTTTTCGATCCACCCAAATCATTCCTGTACAATCATAAGTAGATAAGGTTTCAAATCCCAGAGAACGATAGAATCCCAAGGTTTTTTCTGTCTGTTCGGTCACTAGTTGGACTTGATAGGCATCTTTGTAATCACCTAAAGCCTCTTTCATCAAGTCGCTACCAATCCCTTGGCGCTGATAGCTAGGCAAAACGATCAAATCCTGGACAAAAATCGATGAAAAACCATCTCCGACTAAACGGACCAAGCCCACCACGGCATCGCCATCAAGTGCTAGATAAATTGCTAATGAGTTAGATAAGGCCTTCTCCAACATCTGAGGTTGATGTGTATAATTTGTCCAACCAACAGCCTGATAGAGATGCAAAACATCCTCTAACTTGACAATTTCTTGCTTTTTAATAGTGATCATGTCAACACCTCTTAAAGTCCTCTCAAGCTCTTGTACTGTCGTCCATTTTTATCAAAATTTTCAGGAGCCAGCCATGCTTCCAAACGAGCTTTAACTCGAGGCCAGTCCTTATCAATCATAGAGAGCCAATCCGTATCCCTCGTACGCCCCTTATAAACGACTGCCTGGCGGAAGGTTCCTTCATAGACAAAGCCCAAACGTTCCGCTGCTCGTCTTGATGGCAAATTTAGAGAATCACATTTCCACTCATAGCGACGATAGTTAAGCTCCTCAAAAACATAGCTAGCTAGGAGATATTGAGCCTCTGTCCCTATCCTCGTACCCTTAAGAGCAGGCGAAAAAGTGACGGCACCAACTTCTATTACTCGGTTATTCTGATCAATGCGCATGAGAGAAAAGGTTCCCAAGGCCTTACCCGTCTCCCTATCCAAGATAGCATAGAAAAAACGGTCCTTACGAGTCAACATCTGGTTTAAAAGGCTGACCAGTTCCTCCATATCTGCCACTGGTTCCTGAAAGAGGTAGGTCCACATCTCCCGAGGAGTATCTGGACCATAAACAGCTAGTAAATCCTCCGCATGCTTTTCCACCGAAAGAGCCTCTATCCGAGCGTAGCGCCCTTCTAAGAAATCAATGGAAGGCAATTCACCTGGTGTATAACCTTTCATTGGCTCACCAATTATCTGACCATATTCATTTACTGGCATCGTTTTCTCCTTGTTTTACTTTTCAAACTTTATAGTTGCCCATAGTATATCATACTTTCATAAGAAGATTCAAAAAATCCTCCAGATTCTACTCTGAAGGATTCCTATATTATTTCACGACGATATTAACGAGTTTGTTAGGTACCGCAATCACCTTGACAATTTCCTTACCGTCAATTTCTGCTTTAACTTTTTCATCAGCCAGAGCGATTTCTTGCAATTCTTCGCGTGACAGGTCTTTAGCGACCATGAGTTTGGCACGAACTTTTCCTTTGATTTGGACGACGATTTCGATTTCGTCTTCAACCAATTTGCTTTCGTCCCAAGTTGGCCAAGCTACATAAGAGATTGATTCGCTAGTTGCTGCGACTGTTTGCCAGAGCTCTTCTGCCAAGTGAGGCGCAAATGGGGCGATCAATTGGATAAATCCTTTGGCATAGTCCACATAGAGCTTGTCTTCCTTGTTAGCCGCGTTGACAAAGACCATGAGTTGGGCAATGGCTGTATTGAACTTCATGGACTCGATTTGCTCAGTGACGGCTTTGACTGTTTCATTGTAGATCTTGTCAAGAGCACCATTGTTTTCCGCAGCGATTTCTTTACTTGTAATCAAACGGTAAACACGGTCGAGGAATTTACGGCTTCCTTCCAAACCTTCTTCAGACCAAGCAATTGAAGCATCAAGTGGTCCCATGAACATTTCATAGACGCGAAGGGTATCTGCACCATATTGTTCCACCACATCGTCTGGGTTAACAACGTTCTTGAGGGATTTAGACATCTTGGCTGGCGCTTGCTCTAACTCTTCTCCTGTTTCCACATGGAAGAAGGAACCGTCACGTTTTTCAACCTTATCAGTTGCCACAAGAGCCCCACGGTGGTCACGGTAGCTTGTTCCCAAAATCATTCCTTGGTTAAAGAGTTTTTGGAATGGTTCCTTAGTCGGAACAACACCGAGGTCATAGAGGAATTTGTGCCAGAAACGAGCGTAAAGCAAGTGAAGAACAGCATGCTCTGCACCACCCACGTAGATATCTACTGGCAACCATTGTTTGAGAAGGTCCTCATCAGCCAATTTCTCAGTGTTATGTGGATCAATATAACGGAGGTAGTACCAGCTTGAACCAGCCCACTGTGGCATCGTATTGGTTTCGCGACGACCTTTGACGCCATCTTCACGAGTCACTTCAAGCCAGTCGGTCAAGTTAGCTAGTGGACTTTCCCCTGTACCTGAAGGGCGGATGTCCTTGGTTACTGGCAAGACAAGTGGCAATTCATTTTCAGGAACTGCTGTTGAAGTCCCATCTTCCCAATGAATGATTGGGATTGGTTCACCCCAATAACGTTGACGGCTAAAGAGCCAGTCGCGGAGACGGTAGGTAACCTTCTCTTGACCACAACCTTTTTCTTCCAACCAAGCCACAATTTTAGCAATAGCGTCTTCTTTGTTAAGGCCATCTAGGAAGTCTGAATTGACATGAAGACCATCTTCTGTGTAAGCAGCTTCTTCAACGTTTCCACCTTCAAACACTTCTACGATTGGAAGGTCAAATTGTTTGGCAAATTCCCAGTCACGTTGGTCATGGGCAGGCACGGCCATGACAGCACCTGTTCCATAGCTAGCAAGAACATAGTCGGCAATCCAGATTGGAATTTCCTTGCCATTGACAGGGTTGATGGCATAAGCGCCCGTCCAAACCCCTGTTTTTTCCTTGGCAAGGTCTGTACGAGCCAAGTCAGACTTGAGACTAGCTTGGTGTTTGTAGTCTGCAACTGCATCAGCTTGCTCTGGACTTGTGATGGCATCTACCAAGTCATGCTCAGGAGCCAAGACTGTGAAGGTCGCACCGAAAAGCGTATCAGGACGAGTAGTAAAGACGGTAAATTCCTTGTCAGTCCCTTTCACTTTAAAAGTGACATTAGCACCAGTTGATTTCCCAATCCAGTTACGTTGCATGTCCTTGATAGACTCTGGCCAGTCAAGATCATCCAAGTCATTAAGCAAACGCTCCGCATAGGCAGTGATTTTAAGCATCCATTGGCGCATCGGTTTGCGGACAACTGGATAGCCTCCACGCTCAGAAGTTCCGTCAGGAAGGACTTCTTCGTTGGCAATGGCCGTCCCCAATTCCTCAACCCAGTTTACTGGCACTTCCGCTTCATAAGCTAAACCTTTTTCGTAAAGCTTGGTGAAGATCCACTGAGTCCATTTGTAGTAGTTTGGATCTGTTGTGTTGACTTCACGATCCCAGTCGTAAGAAAATCCAAGCGCATTGATTTGGCGTTTGAAGTTGGCAATATTTTCCGCCGTAAATTCTGCTGGGTCATTTCCCGTATCCATAGCGTATTGCTCTGCAGGCAAACCAAAGGCATCCCAACCCATTGGGTGAAGGACATTGTAGCCTTGCGCACGTTTGTAACGGCTGAGGATATCAGTCGCTGTATAACCTTCTGGGTGTCCTACGTGCAATCCAGCTCCTGAAGGATATGGGAACATGTCGAGAGCATAAAACTTCGGTTTTGATGCATCTGTTCCTGTCTTAAATGTATGATGTTCTGCCCAGTAGCCCTGCCACTTAGGCTCAATTTCTTTATGATTGTAAAAACTCATGGTCTCTCTCCAATTTTGTGATGTTACTATTATACCATTTTTGAGGGAATTTGAAAGACGAGAAATGTTCTTTTAGACTTGGATAACAAGAAATACTGGGTCGCAAATCCAACTTATTTAACAGGAAAAAAAGTTAGCTCCTAATCGGAGCTAACTTCTATTGATTATTTGTCTCTTCCATCTTCTCACGTCCCAGTTCTCGATAGCTACGGTCGCCAACAACTTCTACACTAAACTGGCCATCCTCATATTCAAGGATCGTCACGCTACCATTATCTAGACCATGCGGATGCATGCCATTGATTAGATAAACAATGGTACCAATGGTCATTCCATGGCTTACGACGAGAGCATTGCCCCCACCTTGTTCTTCCATTTCTTTGGCAATTGCTTCAAAGACTTCCTTGATTCGACCACTGAGTTTTTCCCAACCTTCAGCCCAGCCTGCAGTATCAACCTCAACTAGACCTTCTGCTAGCTCTGCATAGGACAACTGATGAACATGGTCTACATTGAAAATTCTCGGAATCAAGCCCATAAAGAGGTCCCCATCATAGGCCCCATCAAAACTACCAAAGCACCACTCTCTGATGCGCTTGTCCATGCGGTAAGGGATTTTCCCCTGCAGGCCAAGTTCTTCTAGGATAATTCCCATAGTTTGAATGGTGCGCCCTGAATCACTGGAATAAGCGCGATCAAATTGTAAACCAGACTCTCTCAAGCCAATTCCCAGTTCATGGATTCCCAACTCACCTTCTGCAGTCAGAGGTGTATCACTCCATCCTTGAGCACGTCCAATTGTGTTAAACATCGTTTTCCCATGACGTACCAAGTACAATCTTACTTTAGACATTTTCTATCCTCCATTTTCTTCTATTATATCATGGATCAAAGAAATATTTGGCTTTCAAAAGCAAAGCCAACATTTGTAAATTACCCAAAAGAAAAGCTACCCTCATGGTAGCTTCCCTAGGAGATTATTATGAAAAAGTTTAGGATTTCTATTAAATAAAGTTAGGAGGTCTTTATTTAATGATTATAGTATACACAGTCATCCTTAAACTCAACTTAAATCCTCTCGCTTTTTTATTAATTTTTAAAACTATGGATTGGAGCTGGGATTTGCCCACCGCGAGAGATGAAATCAACAGACGAAGCCCCGTTGACCTTCATAACTGGAGCTGTCCCTAGCAAACCACCAAACTCAATCATATCGCCTTCTTTGCCCTTTGGAATAATACGGACAGCCGTTGTTTTCATGTTAATAACACCGATTGCCGCCTCATCTGCAATCATAGCCGCAATGGTTTCAGCAGGCGTATCTTCTGGAATGGCAATCATATCCAGTCCAACTGAACAGATAGCCGTCATGGCTTCTAGTTTCTCTAAATTCAGAGAACCATCTTGCACCGCAGCAATCATCCCCTCATCTTCAGAAACGGGGATAAAAGCACCTGACAAGCCACCGACTTGGTTACAAGCCATCACTCCGCCCTTCTTAACTTGGTCATTCAAAAGAGCGAGGGCAGCCGTCGTCCCATGCGTACCAACTGTTTCTAGGCCCATTTCCTCAAGGACACGTGCCACAGAATCACCAACTGCAGGAGTTGGCGCCAAGCTTAGATCGACAATTCCAAAGTCAACACCAAGGCGTTCACTCGCCATTTGTCCAACCAGCTGACCGATACGAGTAATCTTGAAGGCCGTTTTCTTGACTGTTTCCGCTACTACATCAAAGCTCTGTCCACGAACCTTTTCCAAGGCACGCTTGACCACACCAGGACCCGAAACCCCGACATTGATGATAACATCTGCTTCGCCAACACCATGAAAGGCCCCTGCCATAAAAGGATTGTCCTCAACAGCATTAGCAAATACGACCAACTTGGCCGCACCCATATCTGATAAGTTCGCTGTTTCCTTGATGATACGTCCCATATCTGCAACTGCAGTCATGTTGATGCCTGACTTAGTTGAGCCAATGTTAACAGACGAACAAACCTTGTCGGTCTCAGCTAGAGCGCGTGGGATAGAATTGACGAGAATCTCATCTCCTTTTTGGTAGCCTTTTTGTACCAAGGCAGAGAATCCACCAATAAAGTCAACACCAATCTCCTTGGCAGCCTTATCAAGAGCCTTTGCCAAAACAACATAGTCTGTCGCATCAGTCGCAGCACCAATTAAAGAAATCGGAGTCACCGATACCCGTTTATTAACAATAGGAATCCCAAGTTCTGCAGCAATTTCATCTCCTACAGCCACTAGATTTGCAGCTTTAGTGGTAATTTTTTGGTAAATCTTTTCAGCAGCATGATTGATATCTGGATCAATACAGTCCAAAAGGGAAATCCCCATGGTGATGGTTCTGATATCGAAGTTCTGCTCCTCGATCATGGCAATGGTTTCTGTAACTTGTCTAATATCCATAGCCACCTCCTAGATATTATACATAGCGTCAAAAATCGCCGCACTTTGAATATTGATTTTGACATTCAAGGTCTGACCGAAAGTTTCAAACTCATTTCGTAGATAAGTGAAATCCTGTTTTTCGTCACTAGAAACGACCGCCATCATAGTAAAATATTCATCCAACACCGTCTGAGAAATATCGTCAATATTCAAACCCAACTCTGCAATCTTAGTAGACACGCCTGCAACGATCCCAGCCTTGTCCTTACCAACCACTGTAATAATAGCCTTCATCCTTATACCCCATTTCTACGATTTTTAGAAAACCTGAACGTTTTTGATTTTCTTTTTTCCTAGTATAGCATATTTCCATAGAAAATACTAAAAAACGCCTGCTTACGAAGTTGTTCTTAAGAAAAAAACAATTTCGTAAACAAGCGTCTACCCTATCAAATGATGATGAGTGTTCCCGCTAGGACCGAAGTCCCAGCGGTAGACCAGAGCTAGACTAAGAGCACAAGACTCCATCATCATAACACTCAACAAAATTGATGATTTTATACTAATTCGATGATCGCCATTGGCGCAGCATCACCACGACGTGGTTCAGTTTTAAGGATACGAGTGTATCCACCGTTACGTTCAGCATAACGAGGTGCGATTTCTGAGAACAATTTTTGAAGTGCTGTAGTAGAAGTGTACTTATCAGTTGCTTCATCATAGTTTTCAGATGCGATTTCATTACGTACGAAAGCAGCTGCTTGACGACGTGCATGCAAATCACCACGTTTACCTAGAGTAATCATTTTTTCAACAGTTTTACGGATTTCTTTAGCACGAGCTTCAGTTGTCACGATTGATTCGTTGATCA
>CAURRB010000024.1:0-19110 GCA_963527085.1 Streptococcus oralis | reverse complement strand
TTCGTACGACGAATGATTCGGAGGGAACAACAGTTCTATCTGAAGCCCAAAGTTATGGCATGCTCATAACGGTTTTAGCAGCCCAAAAAGGGCAAGCGACACAAGCAGATTTTGAGAATCTTTATCGCTATTACCAAAATCATCGTATCGAGGGAACGCAGTTGATGTCTTGGAAGCAAGTGATCACAAATAGTAGTGAAACGGTTGAGAAGCAAAACGCAACTGATGGAGATCTCTACATCGCTTATTCTTTGATTGAAGCTGCCAAGCAGTGGCCGGATAAGGCGCAGGAATACCAAGAGCAAGCTAAAAAAATCTTAGAAGATATTCTTCGATACAATTACAATGAAGAGACAGGTGTTCTGACAGTAGGGAACTGGGCCAACAAGGATTCCGATTATTATTACTTGATGCGGACGTCTGATACTCTTCCTCGCTATTTCCAATCTTTCTATGACCTGACTGGAAACAAACAGTGGTTAGACGTTAAGGATAAGATGCTTGGGCAACTGGAGCAAATTAGTTCTCATTCTGATACGGGTCTCTTGCCAGACTTTATCTGGGCTGAGAAGTCAGGGGCGCGCCTTGTTGATGCCAACACTATCGAATCTCAATACGATGGGGCTTATTCTTATAACGCTTGTCGTTTGCCATATCACTTGTCTCAGAGTCAGGATGAAAGAAGCCAAAAACTCGTTCAAAAGATGATGGATTTCTTTATGAAAGAGCAACGTATTTATGCTGGTTATGACTTGAATGGAACTGCCCTCAATCAATACCAGGCAGGTAGTTTCTTGGCACCGATTACCTATGCGTCTGACAAGGGAGAAGGCTATCTGAAACTTCTTCAGCAAAATAAATACATTTTCACACAAGATTTACCTTTGGACAACTACTATGATGCAACGATGATTACCATGATTGCTCTAGAGATGTTCTAGGATGAAAAGAGAGGGCTAGTTTTTCTGGCTCTCTTTTTGATAGGATTTTCATCTTTTTTCAAAAAAGGAATTTCATCAGCTTTATGGTATAATAGAAAGAGTGATGGAAAAGAGGTAGAGAGATGGATGCAAAATTAAAATACAAGGCAAAGAAGATTAAAATCGTCTTTTTTGATATTGATGATACCTTGCGTACGTCAAAGACAGGTTTTATTCCAGCTACAATTCCCACTGTCTTTAAACAGTTACGTGAAAAAGGAATTTTAACAGGAATCGCCTCTGGACGTGGTATTTTCGGTGTCGTTCCAGAGATTCGTGAGCTCAAGCCAGACTTTTTTGTAACTCTGAATGGGGCTTATATCGAAGATAAAAAAGGCCAGGTCATTTATCAGCATCAGATTGACAAGTCAGATGTTGATGAGTATATCTCTTGGACTAAGCGAGAGGGAATTGAGTATGGCTTGGTTGGCAGTCATGACGCCAAACTCTCCACGCGAACAGAACTGATCAGTGAGGCTATTGATCCGATTTATCCGAACTTGGGTGTGGATCCTGACTTTCATGAAAAAGCAGATATTTACCAGATGTGGACCTTTGAGGATAAAGGGGACGACTTGCGGTTACCAGATAGTCTCTCTGGTAAACTTCGCATGGTGCGTTGGCATGAACATTCATCTGATATCTTGCCGATTTCAGGATCCAAAGCAACTGGTGTAGCCAAGGTTGTGGAACATCTAGGCTTGAAACCAGAGAATGTCATGGTCTTTGGGGATGGTCTTAACGATTTAGAACTCTTTGATTATGCAGGAATTAGTGTTGCTATGGGTGTTTCCCATGATAAAATCAAAGAAAAAGCAGATTATATTACAAAAACAGTAGAAGAAGATGGCATTTTTGATGCCTTAGAAGGATTTGGTATGGTAGAAAAAGAATTGCATTTCCCACAAGTAGACATTGAAACAGTAGAAGGTCCTCTTGCGACCATTAAGACAAATCACGGAGACTTGCGTATCAAGCTCTTCCCTGAACAGGCTCCCAAAACAGTAGCTAACTTTGTTGCTCTGTCAAAAGACGGTTACTATGATGGTGTGATTTTCCACCGAATTATCAAGGACTTTATGATCCAAGGTGGAGATCCAACTGGTACTGGTATGGGTGGTGAGTCAATCTACGGCGACTCTTTTGAAGATGAATTTTCAGAAGAACTCTACAATATCCGTGGTGCCCTTTCTATGGCCAATGCTGGTCCAAATACCAATGGTAGCCAGTTCTTTATCGTTCAAAACCAACATTTGCCATACTCTAAGAAAGAGATTGCGCGTGGTGGCTGGCCTGAACCGATCGCTGAGATCTATGCCGAGCAAGGTGGAACTCCTCACCTTGACCGTCGTCATACTGTTTTCGGGCAGTTGGTAGATGCAGAATCGTTTGCGGTCTTGGATGCCATTGCAGCTGTTGAGACTGGTGCAATGGACAAACCAGTTGAAGATGTAGTAATTGAAACGATTGAAATTGAGGACTAGAATGAAAATTGGTGATAAGCTAACTGGGCGTATTACAGGAATTCAGCCCTATGGTGCCTTTGTTGAGTTAGAGACAGGGGTGACAGGGCTGATTCACATCTCGGAGATTCGGACGGGATTTATTGAAAATATCTATGACATTTTAAAAATTGGCGATGAAGTCCAAGTTCAGGTGGTGGATTTTGACGAATACACTGGCAAAGCCAGCCTTTCTATCCGTACTTTGGAAGAGGAAAAACATCAATTGCCAAGACGGAGACGTTTTTCAAATGATCGGATCAAGCACGGTTTTGCACCACTTGGGCGAATGATGCCTGTTTGGACGCGTGAGGCATTAGAGCATTTAAAGAAGAAGCCATAAATACGATTATTTAAATCATTTGTAATATTAACATAATCTGTTATAATGAAAGTATGAAAGAAGAACAATTATTAAAACCAGGAGAGCGAATCAACCAGCTCTTTTCGACAGATATCAAGATCATTCAAAATAGAGAAGTGTTTAGCTATTCGGTGGATAGTGTTCTCTTGTCACGCTTTCCTCGCTTTCCTAAAAATGGCTTAATTGTGGACTTTTGTGCTGGCAATGGTGCAGTTGGACTTTTTGCAAGTAGTCGTACCAAGGCAAAAATTCTCTCTGTGGAGATTCAGGAGCGCTTGGCGGATATGGCAGAGCGTTCGGTTCGGTTGAATGGCTTGGAAGAGCAGATGCAGGTTATTTGCGATGATTTGAAAAATATGTCTGCTCGCATTCAGGGAAGTAAGGTGGACATGATTTTGTGCAATCCGCCTTATTTCAAGGTGGATCCGCATTCTAATCTGAACGAGAGTGAACACTATCTCCTAGCAAGACACGAAATTGCGACTAACCTAGAAGAAATCTGCCGAAGTGCCCAGAGTATTCTCAAGTCTAATGGCCGTTTTGCCATGGTTCACCGTCCAGATAGACTTTTGGATATTCTAGACATGCTTCAACGCCACAATTTGGCACCCAAGCGCCTGCAATTTGTCTATCCTAAACGAGAAAAGGAAGCCAATATGCTTTTAATCGAAGCTATCAAAGATGGGTCTATTAGTGGCTTCAAGGTCTTGCCACCGCTCATTGTTCACAATGACGATGGTTCCTATACGCCAGAAATTCAAGAGATTTACTATGGATCATAAGGCCTATATGTATGTGGTGGAGTGCCGTGACGGTTCTTACTATACAGGCTATACAACGGATGTGAAGAGGCGCCTTGCCGTTCATAATAGTGGTAAGGGAGCTAAGTATACCCGAGCTCGCTTGCCAGTCAAACTCATCTATGTAGAGGGTTTTACCAGCAAGGAAGAAGCCATGTCAGCAGAGGCTCTCCTCAAACGAAAGAAACGTTCACAGAAAGAACGATTTCTATCCGAAAATCAAGAGAAAAATCTAGTTAACGATATTGATGTCTAATGAGGAGTCCTTTGACTCCTCTTACTTTTGTCAAAAGAAGAAAAAAGTGCTAAAATAAGATGAATAAATTTAAAGAGGTATTATCATGTCTAAGATTCTAGTATTTGGTCACCAAAATCCAGACTCAGATGCCATCGGGTCATCTGTAGCCTTTGCCTACCTTGCAAAAGAAGCTTACGGTTTGGATACGGAAGCTGTTGCCCTTGGAACTCCAAATGAAGAAACAGCCTTTGTCTTGAACTATTTTGGTGTAGAAGCACCGCGTGTTATCACTTCTGCTAAAGCAGAAGGTGCAGAGCAAGTTATCTTGACTGACCACAATGAATTCCAACAATCAGTGTCAGATATCGCTGAAGTAGAAGTTTACGGTGTTGTGGACCACCACCGTGTGGCTAACTTTGAAACTGCAAGCCCACTGTACATGCGTTTGGAACCAGTTGGATCAGCTTCATCTATCGTTTACCGCATGTTCAAAGAACATGGTGTGGCAGTTCCTAAAGAAATCGCAGGATTGATGCTTTCAGGTTTGATTTCAGATACTCTTCTTTTGAAATCACCAACAACTCACCCATCTGATAAAGTCATTGCTCCTGAATTGGCTGACTTGGCTGGTGTCAACTTGGAAGAGTACGGTCTTGCTATGCTGAAGGCTGGTACGAACTTGGCAAGCAAATCTGCTGAAGAATTGATCGACATCGATGCTAAGACCTTTGAACTCAACGGAAATAAGGTCCGTGTTGCCCAAGTAAACACAGTTGATATTGCTGAAGTCTTGGAACGTCAATCAGAAATTGAAGCTGCAATGCAAGCCGCCAATACAGCAAATGGTTACTCTGACTTTGTCTTGATGATTACAGACATCGTTAACTCAAACTCAGAAATTTTGGCTCTTGGTGCTAATATGGACAAGGTAGAAGCAGCTTTCAACTTCAAACTTGAAAACAACCATGCTTTCCTTCCAGGTGCCGTTTCACGTAAGAAACAAGTGGTGCCTCAGTTGACAGAAAGCTTTAATGGTTAATTCTTAATGAATATTTGGAACTGTTAATTTGACTATTTATAGAAGGTGATAGCATGATGCGCTTGATTGAAGGACTGCGCTTTTTGGTTGAGGTTGTGGCAATCCTTGGTCTTTTCTCCGTATCTGTGATACAAATTTCTTGGCTGGAAAAATTCCTATTTTTTCTTCTAGCAGTTCTATTAATCTTATTTTGGGCACGATATATGGCGCCAAAATCTCCACATGCTTTTAAAAAATGGCGTCGCCTCGTTGCTGAGACATCGATTTTTATTTTGGTTAGTGGTAGTTTTTGGTATTTGTATGGATTGCAAATAGGGATCCTCTACTTAGCTCTGTCTTTTGGAAGTTTGGTGCTACTTTATTATTTTCAGCTAGAGTGATTCTTATAATATAGTTAATGAATTATTTAAATGGTAATTATTTGACTGGAGATTGACACGAGAAAACGATGTTTTCCATATAGCTAAAGGGGTTTCGGCTCCTTTTTTTCTAGGAGAGAAAGATGTTAGAAAATGGTGATTTGATTTTTGTGAAGGATCTTTCAGATATGGGGCAGGCTATCCAGGCTTCTACTGGGAACTATAGTCATGTAGCCATCTTTTTGGACGGTTTCATCTACCATGCTAGTGGGCAAGCAGGTGTCATCTGTCAAAAACCGGCTGAATTTTTTGAACCAACTCATCTCTACGATCTTTATGTCTATCCAGAGCTGGAAGCTGACTTGGTAAAGGAGAAGGCTTGCCAGCATCTAGGTGCTCCTTATAATAGCTCGTTTTACCCAGATGGGTCTGGCTTTTACTGCTCCCAGTACATCGCTGAAATCCTACCGATTTTTGAAACTATTCCCATGAAATTTGGGGATGGGGAGCAGGAGATTAGTGATTTTTGGAGGGACTATTACAGGAAACTCGAACTTCCTGTGCCTCTCAATCAACCAGGGACCAATCCTAGTCAACTAGCAACATCCCCTCTATTAGAATGTAAAGAAAGGAAACTTCATGATTCAGATTTTTAATCCATCTCGTTTGACTCGACAGCCATTTTTTATAGATTTGGTGGACTATCTGGACCAGCATGATGATGTGATCCTCCGAGAAATCAAGGCTCGGTTTCCAGATGTGGCAGTCGATAAACTAATGGAAGAGTATATCAAGGCAGGCTTGATCCTAAGGGAAAACAAACGCTATTTTCTCAATCTCCCTTTTTTAGAATCTACGGATAATTTAGCCCTTGACCAAGAAATTTTTATCAGAGAGGACAGTCCAGTTTATCAAGCCTTGCTAGAGAAGACTTTTGAGACAGAATTGCGCAATCAAACCAATGCCGCCATTTTAGTCGAACGTACGGACTTTGCAAGAGAAAAGATGACCCTATCCAACTATTTCTACAAGGTCAAGCACCAATATCCTTTGACGGAAAAACAGCAGGAACTCTATGCCATTTTGGGAGATGTCAATCCTGAGTATGCTCTCAAGTATATGACGACGTTTTTACTCAAGTTCCTCAAAAAGGACCAGCTCATGCAGAAACGTCGTGATATCTTCGTTGAGAGTCTAGTCGTCTTGGGTTATATTGTTCAAAACGAAGAAGGGAAGTATGAGTTGGCTGTTGATTTCGACAAGGAACGGTTGACTTTCTATTTACCTTAATTGCTTCATTTTGAGCAGATTATTTGACTTTGCTAAAGAATAAGCATAAACTGAATGTAAGCGATAACGTTTATCGTATTAAAAGCAAAGGAGACAGAGATATGTCACTTGAAAATAAATTGGATCAAGCAACTGGTGCTATCAAAGAAGGATTTGGTAAAGTTACTGGCGATAGCAAGACAGAAGCAGAAGGTACTGTAGAAAAAACAGTTGCGAAAGCAAAAGAAGTTGTTGAAGATGCTAAAGGCGCTGTAGAAGGTGCCGTTGAAGGTCTTAAAAATTCATTTAAGAAAGAAGACTAAAAAAATCAAGGGAATGTTTCCCTTGATTTTTTTATAGATAACGTTCTGCGATGGCCGCATCTCCGGGATAGTCTTCTTTCTTTCCTTGGACGATTTGGTAGCAATCAGCTCCCTTACCTGCAATAATCACAGCATCGAGTTCTTGATTTGTGATGGTCATCGCTGCCTTGATAGCTTGTTCACGATCGGCAATCTTTTCAACAGGATGACTGATATAGCTATTGATTTCTTCAGCAATGGCCATTGGATCTTCATAGTTGGGGTCATCAGCAGTCAGAAAGACTTGAATCTCAGGATGTTGATTGAGAAGGAGTCCAAAGTCTTTGCGACGACTTTCCCCCTTGTTTCCAGTCGAACCGAGAACCAGGGCAATCTTTCCAGTTTGATGGGTTTCAACAACAGAAATCAGTTTTTTCAGACTATCACCATTGTGGGCATAGTCGATGAAGACCTTGGCTCCATTTTTCTGAGTGAGAACTTCCATACGTCCAGGAACGCGGGTTGCAGCGATCCCTTTTTTGATGTCCTCCAGACTGGCACCTAGACGAAGACAGGCAAGTCCTGCAGCAACGGCATTTTCTTGATTGAAGTGACCTATGAGTTGGATATCATAATCACCAGCGAGTTTACCTGTAGCTGAAAAGCTAAAGGCTTTGGAGTTCTCGATTTGGTTGCTTGACTGGCTACCATAGAAGTCATGTTCTTGATGCTCCACTTGTTCTTTCAATACAGAAAAGTGGTCCATGTCGCTATTAATGACAACTGCTCGGCTATTTTTCATCAAGAGACGTTTGTGGTAGAAGTAATCTTCAAAGCTAGGATGCTCAATCGGACCGATATGGTCAGGAGTGATGTTAAGAAAGACACCTACATCAAAGGTCAGACCATAGACTCGATGAACAAGATAGGCTTGGCTAGAGACTTCCATTACAAGATGGGTTCTTCCATTCTTAACAGCCTGAGCCATCATATCGAAAAGATCGATATTTTCAGGTGTTGAGAAGGAAGATTTAAAGAAGGTCTCGCCATCCAGAGTTGTGTTCATAGTTGACAAGAGAGCTGTTGGGTAGCGTTGAGATAGAATGTGGTATGCAAAGTACGCTGCTGTCGTCTTTCCTTTGGTCCCTGTGAAAGCGAGAATTTTGAGTTTCTCTTGTGGATTTCCATAAAATTCCATTGCGATCAAACTCATGGCTTTCTTAATGTCGTTCACGACAATAACAGGAATACCGACCTCGTAGTCCATTTCAGCTACATACCAACCTAACCCCTGCGAGATAGCTGAGAGTAGATATTCTTTTTTAAAGGCAGCACCTTTTGCAAAAAAAAGAGTCCCTTCTTTTACTTTTCTGCTGTCATAACTGATGTTATCAAAAAAAACATCACTGTAGTTGTAGTGGTAATGTCCTTGGTCAATAATCTCGCGAAAAAGGCCATCTTTCTTTAAAATATCTAATACGGTTTCAATCTTAATCATACTTTCTATTATAAACTTCAAGCCTGAATTTTACAAGTAACAAGGAAAAGTTTATAATGGAAGATAAGGAACTTTTCCTAGTTATCAAAATTGAATGAGGAAGCTATGTCTAACGAAAATAATCACCAGCAAGCCCAGATGTTGCGAGGGACTGCTTGGCTAACAGCTAGTAACTTTATTAGTCGCCTCCTTGGTGCTATCTATATTATTCCCTGGTATATCTGGATGGGGACCTATGCTGCCAAGGCCAATGGTCTCTTTACCATGGGCTACAATATTTACGCCTGGTTCTTGCTGATTTCGACAGCGGGTATCCCAGTTGCGGTCGCCAAACAAGTGGCTAAGTACAATACCATGCGAGAAGAAGAGCATAGCTTTGCCTTGATTCGGAGTTTTCTAAGCTTTATGACGGGCTTAGGCATAGTCTTTGCCTTGGTCTTGTATCTCTTTTCTCCCTGGTTAGCAGATTTGTCAGGTGTGGGGAAAGACCTGATTCCCATCATGCAGAGCTTGGCTTGGGCGGTCTTGATTTTCCCATCTATGAGTGTCATCCGAGGATTCTTCCAAGGGATGAATAACCTCAAACCCTATGCTATGAGTCAAATCGCCGAGCAGGTGATCCGTGTTATCTGGATGTTGATGGCAACCTTCTTCATTATGAAGATGGGTTCTGGTGACTACTTATCAGCCGTTACCCAATCGACCTTTGCAGCCTTTGTGGGGATGGTGGCAAGTTTTGCAGTTTTGATCTACTTCCTTGCTCAAGAAGGTTTGCTTAAAAGAGTTTTTGAAACACGGGATAAAATCAATAGTAAGCGACTCTTAGTCGATACGATCAAGGAAGCCATTCCCTTTATCCTGACAGGATCAGCCATCCAACTCTTCCAGATTTTAGACCAGATGACCTTTATCAATAGTATGAAGTGGTTTACTAACTACAGCAATGAAGACTTGGTTGTCATGTTTTCTTATTTCTCTGCCAATCCTAATAAAATTACTATGATTTTAATCTCTGTGGGAGTTTCAATTGGGAGTGTCGGCTTGCCGCTGTTGACGGAAAACTATGTAAAAGGCGACTTGCAGGCGGCGGCTCGCCTAGTCCAAGATAGCCTTACCATGCTCTTCTTATTTCTACTGCCGGCAACGGTTGGAGTTGTCATGGTAGGGGAGCCTCTTTATACAGTCTTTTACGGTAAGCCAGATAGTCTGGCCATGGGCTTATTTGTCTTTGCAGTTTTGCAGTCTACTATCCTAGGCTTGTATATGGTCTTGTCTCCTATGCTTCAGGCCATGTTCCGCAACCGTAAGGCAGTTCTTTACTTTATCTATGGTTCCATTGCTAAGATCGTCTTGCAATTGCCAACCATTGCTATTTTTCACAGCTACGGTCCTTTGATTTCAACGACTATCGGCTTAATCATTCCGAATGTCTTGATGTACCGAGACATCTGCCACGTAACGGGTGCTCGTCGAAAGATAATCTTGAAGCGAACCATTTTGATTACCATCTTGACCCTTGTCATGCTTATCCTAGTTGGCTTCTTGCAGTGGCTGCTCGGTTTTGTCTTCCAACCAAGTGGACGTTTCTGGAGTTTCCTTTATGTGGCTCTCATCGGAGGGCTTGGAGGAGGTCTTTATGGTTTGATGAGCCTACGGACACGACTCTTGGACAAGATAATTGGCAAAGCTCAAGCAGACCGACTACGTATACGATTGAAAATATCGTAAAAAGATTTATAAATAAAAGTAATAAATTTAACCTTTCTTTAATAGAAAGGTTTTTATACTAGATTTTTCTTAAAAAAAGAGAACTTTTTCTAAAATCAAGAGCAAAAAATATGCTTTTTTAAGTTTTTCTTCAGAAATCGCTTGACTAAATAAAACTAAAGCTGTATAATAAGACAAAACTTTTAAACAGGAGGTTCTGGAAATGAAAAAGTCTAAGGCCAAGTATCTGACACTTGCAAGTGTCGTGTTAAGCGCAGGTATCTTACTGAGCGCATGTGGAAATTCAAATAGCGCTACTAAAACATATAACTATGTTTATCCGAGCGATCCATCTAGTTTGAACTATCTTGCAGAAAACCGTGCAACAACTACCGACATCGTGACCAATTTGGTGGATGGGTTGATGGAAAACGACCAATACGGTAACTATGTTCCATCATTGGCGGAGGATTGGACTGTTTCTCAGGACGGTTTGACCTATACTTACAAATTGCGTAAGGATGCAAAATGGTATACTTATGAGGGTGAAGAATATGCCCCTGTAACGGCCCAAGACTTTGTGACAGGTTTGAAATATGCTGCTGATAAAAAATCCGAAGCCTTGTACCTGGTTCAAGACTCTGTAGCAGGTTTGGATGACTATATCAACGGGAAAACAACTGACTTTTCAACTGTCGGTGTTAAGGCGATTGACGACCAAACAGTTCAGTATACTTTGACACGTCCAGAATCTTATTGGAATTCTAAAACAACTTCAACCATTCTCTTCCCTGTCAATGCAGATTTCTTAAAATCAAAAGGGGATGATTTTGGTAAGGTAGACCCTTCTAGTATTTTGTACAATGGACCTTTCTTGATGAAATCGTTTGTTTCAAAATCTGTTATCGAATACAAGAAAAATCCAAATTACTGGGATGCTAAAAATGTCTTTGTGGACGATGTGAAATTGACTTACTATGACGGTAGTGACCAGGATGCCCTAGCTCGTAACTTCGTAGAAGGAGTATACAGCTACGCACTTCTCTACCCAAATAGCTCAAGCTTTGAAGGCATTAAAGAGAAGAACAAGGATAACATCATCTATAGTATGCAAAACGCAACTTCTTATTACTTGAACTTCAACTTGGACAGAAAATCTTATAACTTCACTTCTAAATCCTCAGATATCGAAAAGAAATCTACCCAAGAAGCAGTTCTGAATAAAAACTTCCGTCAAGCCTTCAACTATGCTTATAACCGTACAGCCTATGGAGCACAATCTCAAGGGGAGGAAGGAGCAACAAAGATTATTCGTAACTTGGTTGTACCTCCAACATTTGTAAGTATCAACGGAAAAGACTTTGGCGATGTTGTTTCAGAAAAGATGGTCAACTATGGCCAAGAATGGCAAGGAATCAACTTTGCAGATGCGCAAGACCCATACTACAATCCTGACAAGGCTAAAGCTAAATTTGCAGAAGCCAAGAAAGAATTGGAAGCTAAGGGTGTGCAATTCCCAATCCACTTGGATGTAACAGTTGACCAATCAGCTAAAAAAGGTGTACTTGAAGCAAGCTCTTTGAAACAATCCATCGAATCTGTTCTAGGAGCTGAGAATGTGGTTATCGATATCCAACAGCTATCAACAGATGACTTTGACAACTCTAGCTACCTAGCTCAAACAGCAGCTCAAAAAGACTTTGATATCTATAATGGCGGTTGGAGTGCGGACTACTTGGATCCATCAAGTTATCTTGATATCTTAAATGTCAATAACGGTGGTATGTTGCAAAACATTGGTCTAGAACCAGGTGAGGTCAATGACAAGGCTAAGGCAGTTGGTCTGGATACTTACACTCAAATGTTAGAAGAAGCGAACAAGGAGCAAGATCCAGCAAAACGTTATGAAAAATATGCTGAAGTTCAAGCTTGGCTCGTTGATAGCGCCCTTGCAATTCCAAACGTTTCTCAGGGTGGAACACCGACCTTGAGAAAGACAGTTCCATTCTCATCACCATTCTCACAAGCTGGAAATAAGGGTGTCGAATCATACAAGTATCTCAAGTTACAAGATAAGACTGTAACGGCTGATGAGTATGAAAAAGCTAAAGAAAAATGGCTGAAAGAAAAAGAAGAATCAAATAAAAAAGCCCAAGAAGAACTGGCAAAACACGTTAAATAACCAGTCTATTCAACAGGAAAAACGATAGTTTCTAAAGGAACTATCGTTTTTATATAGTTTGAAACTATAACTAGCTCTTGAAAACAAGAAAATGAGTTAGTGAAAATAAGTGGTACAATAGTTACTATAGATTTGGAGGTATTGTATGAGCAAAGAACTACACATCAACACAATTTTGGCCCAGGCTGGGATCAAGTCAGATGAGGCTACAGGTGCCTTGGTAACACCGCTTCATTTTTCAACCACTTATCAGCATCCAGAGTTCGGTCAGTCTACGGGATTTGACTATACTCGTACCAAAAATCCAACTCGCAGTAAGGCGGAGGAAGTCTTGGCGGCAATCGAATCAGCTGATTATGCCTTAGCGACAAGCTCAGGTATGGCTGCGATTGTACTGGCCTTTAGTGTTTTTCCAGTAGGAAGTAAAGTCTTGGCTGTGCGTGATCTGTATGGGGGTTCTTTCCGTTGGTTCAACCAAGTGGAGCAGGAAGGCCGTTTCCATTTTACCTATGCCAATACAGAAGAAGAGTTGATTGCTGAGTTAGAGAAAGATGTGGATGTTCTCTATATTGAAACACCGACCAATCCCTTGATGTTGGAATTTGATATTGCCAAACTAGCCAAACTTGCTCATGCCAAGGGTGCCAAAGTTGTGGTGGACAATACCTTCTATAGCCCGATTTACCAACGACCGATTGAAGATGGTGCGGATATCGTTCTTCATTCAGCTACCAAGTATTTAGCAGGGCACAATGATGTCCTGGCTGGGGTGGTTGTGACTAATAGTTTAGAACTATATGAACAACTTTTCTATAATCTCAATACGACAGGTGCGGTCTTATCACCGTTTGATAGTTATCAGTTGATTCGTGGTCTTAAAACTCTGCCTCTTCGTATGGAGCGTTCTACAGCCAATGCCCAAGAAGTGGTTGCTTTTTTGAAGGATTCACCTGCTGTCAAGGAAGTGCTCTATACTGGACGTGGGGGTATGATTTCCTTTAAAGTAGTGGATGAAAAACGTATTCCTCATATTTTAAATAGCCTCAAGGTCTTCTCATTTGCTGAGAGTTTAGGTGGGGTGGAAAGCCTGATCACCTATCCGACGACTCAAACCCATGCGGATATTCCAGCAGAAGTGCGCCATTCCTATGGCTTAACAGATGACCTCTTGCGCTTGTCAATTGGGATTGAGGATGCCAGAGATTTGATTGCGGACTTGCGCCAAGCTTTGGAAGGATAAGATAGATATGGGAAAATATGATTTTACAAGCCTGCCCAATCGTTTTGGACATCATACCTATAAATGGAAAGAAGCGGAAGCTGATCGAGAAGTTCTACCAGCTTGGATAGCAGATATGGACTTTGTGGTTTTGCCTGAAGTTCGACAAGCTGTACAAGCCTACGCAGATCAGTTGGTCTATGGCTATACTTATGCTAGTGATGCTTTGATTGAGTCGGTTCAGGACTGGGAAGCCACACAACATGGCTATCACTTTGATAAGGATGCCCTCGTCTTTATCGAGGGAGTGGTACCAGCTATTTCAACAGCCATTCAAGCCTTTACAAAAGAAGGAGAGGCTGTTCTGATTAACACACCTGTCTATCCACCGTTTGCTCGCAGTGTCAAACTCAACAATCGTCGATTGATTACCAATTCTTTGGTGGAAAAGAATGGTCTGTTTGAGATTGACTTTGACCAGTTGGAGAAGGATATGGTGGAAGAGGATGTGAAGCTTTATATCCTTTGCAATCCCCACAATCCTGGTGGACGTGTTTGGGAAAAGGAAGTGTTAGAAAAGATTGGACATCTCTGCCAAAAACATGGTGTTTTGTTGGTTTCAGATGAGATTCACCAAGATTTGGCCCTCTTTGGTCACAAACACCAGTCTTTTAATACCATTGATCCCTCCTTTAAAAACTTTGCCCTTATCTTGAGCAGTGCCACTAAAACCTTTAATATTGCTGGGACCAAGAATTCCTATGCAGTTATTGAAAATCCCAAGCTTCGTGTGGCTTTCCAAAAACGCCAGTTGGCCAATAACCAGCATGAAATCTCAGGCTTGGGTTATTTGGCGACAGAAGCTGCCTACCGTTATGGCAAGGACTGGTTAGGAGAGTTAAAAGAAGTCATCGAGAACCACATTAACTATGTAGTGGATTTTTTGGGCAACGAAACCAAGATTAAGGTCATGAAACCGCAAGGTACCTACTTGATCTGGCTTGATTTTTCAGCCTATGACCTAACGGATGACCGCTTGCAAGAGCTTTTGAAGAATGAAGCCAAGGTTATCTTGAACCGAGGTTTGGACTTTGGGGAAGAAGGAACTCTTCATGCCCGCCTCAATGTAGCTATGCCGAAGTCAGTACTGGAAGAGGTTTGCCAACGCATCGTGACCACTTTTGCTACACTTTAAAAATCGAGCCTTCTAGGAGAAAAGTCTTCCTAGAAGGCTATTTTCGTAGGGGAAAATGTGGTATAATGAAAAGATAAGATAAAGGGGTAACTATGGCTAAATTGATTCCGGGAAAGTTGCGCATGGAGGGGGTTACACTCTATGAAACAGGCAACATTGAGATTATCAAGGAAAAAGGGAATCGCCTCTATACTCGTGTGGCGGGAGAAGACTTGCGCTACAGTTTAGAGGATGATCTGGTTTTTTGTGCTTGCGATTTTTTCCAAAAAAGAGGTTACTGTGTTCACCTCGCAGCGCTCGAGCATTATCTGAAGAATGATGAAGAAGGTCAGGTGATTTTACAAACCTTAGAAAAAGGACATGAAGAGCAAGAAGAGGTCGAAACCAAGGTTAGTTTTGGTGGTAGTTTTTTGGAGCGTATCCAACCTCAGAAGAGAGAGAAAATCTACACTTTGTCGGCACAAGGCCAGGTGGAAGCTGGAACCAATCGCCTCCTTTGGACTCTCCGAATCGGTTTAGTTGATAGTCAAAAATATTATGTCATTCGTGACATCCCTCTCTTTTTGAAGGTTTTGGTCCATCGAAAGCCATATATGATTGGGAAACACTATGAAAATGACTTGTCTTGGGATGCTTTTGATACAGCTAGTCAAGAAGTTCTTACTTTTTTATGTGGCTTGATTGAGGAGGGACTGAGTCAAGACCTCTTTTTCCCCAATCAAGGTCGTCACCTCTTTTTCCCTCTGACCTTTTTTGAGCAGGGAGTGGAGTTGCTGATGAATTTGGAGGATTTTCATTTTGAACACCAGATTACTAGTTATGAAAATCTTCTCTTTCATGATTTAGATCCAGATGCAGAACTGTTCTCTTTTTCCGTGCAGGAGTATCCTGATTATTTTGAGATGGAGATTTCTGAAAGTGAGCGAGTCAACGTATTCTATGGGGGAGCGGTTCTCTTTCGTAAGGGGAATCTTTATCTCTTAAATCCTAAACAAATCAGCCTCCTAAAGGAAATCAAAGAGCTTCCTCAGGAGGAAAGAGGGAGAAAATGCCTCCAGTTTGACAACAGTGATCGTGACCGTCTGGCTGCCTGTCTTCCTTTGTTTGGACAGCTGGGTACAGTTTCTGCTCCTGAGCGCTTGCAAATCAGATCCTTTTCACCAATCTTTTACTTTGATAGGGAGGATGACGGCCGCATCCGTTTGGATATCCAGTTTGACTATGGAGATGTTAAGGTGACTAGTCGTCAACAGCTGGAACAATTACCTTTTTCAAGTGATGCCGTCTTGGAAGACCAACTATTTCAAGTCTGTTTAGGGACTGGTTTTGAGGCTGATTTTCAGTCTTGGAGACAGGCTTTGAAGCCAGAGGCAGTTTATTCTTTCTTTCACCATACGATTCCAGCTTTTGAGAAATTGGGTCAGGTTTTCTTGTCTGATGAGATGAATCAGCTCTACAGCGTCCAAGCTCCTCAGGTTCAGATTGAGTCCAAGGGAGGATTGTTGGAAATCCAATTTGATTTCCAAGGGATTGCCCAAGAAGAGATTGATCAAGCTCTTAAAGCCCTGACCAGCAATCAGGATTTCTATATCAGTTCTTCTGACCAAGTGTACTTTTTTGATGAGGAAACCAAGCAGATTCGTCAAAATTTGCAGGAACTGGGGGTTAAGCTAAAAGATGGTTCTTTTCAAGCGCGAAAATCTCTGGCTTATAGTCTTTCTCAGCTTTTTGAAGGTCGAGATCGGATTTCCTTCTCGGAAGAATTTCAGCATTTAGCTCATGATTTGACCCATCCAGAGGACTTTCCTTTGGGAGATATACAGGTTCAGGCGAGTTTGAGGGATTATCAGGAAAAGGGTGTTCGTTGGCTCCAGATGCTTCATCACTATGGCTTTGGTGGCATCCTAGCCGATGATATGGGACTGGGAAAAACACTGCAAACTATCGCTTTTTTGACGAGTCAGGTGACAGAAGATAGTCGAGTCTTGATTTTGGCGCCGTCAGGTTTGATCTACAATTGGGCAGATGAATTTAGGAAATTTGCCCCACAGTTGGATTTGGCTGTCGTTCATGGTTTGAAAGCGAATCGAGAAGCAATTCTTTCTGAAAATCACCAAATCTATGTGACTAGCTATGCCACCTTTCGCCAAGACAGCGAGCTTTATCAAGAGATGGCTTTTGATTTTCTCTTCTTAGATGAAGCTCAGGTCATGAAAAATGCCCAAACCAAGATTGCTCAGAGTTTGCGCCAGTTTGTGGTGCCAGCAGTTTTTGCTTTGTCAGGTACGCCCATCGAAAATCATTTAGGAGAGTTGTGGTCTATCTTCCAAATTGTGCTACCGGGGCTCTTACCAAGTAAAAAGGAGTTTATGAAATTACTGGCTGACCGGGTCGCGCAGTTTATCAAGCCCTTCGTCATGAGGCGTAAGAAGGAAGAAGTCCTTACAGAACTGCCTGACCTGATCGAAGTCGTTTATAAAAATGAACTGGAAGATCAGCAGAAGGCCATCTATCTCGCTCAGTTGCAACAGATGCGAGACCGACTGGCCCAAGTGACAGATCAAGAATTCCAGAGAAGTCGGGTAGAAATCTTATCCGGTCTCATGCGTTTGCGTCAGATCTGCGATACGCCAGCTCTCTTTATGGACGATTACCAAGGAGCTAGTGGTAAATTGGATAGTCTCCGAGATTTATTGCTACAAGTGGCTGCTGGTGGGCACCGGGTCTTGATTTTCTCCCAGTTCAAAGGAATGTTGGAAAGAATCGAGCAAGAACTCCCAGACTTGGGCTTGACCTCCTTCAAAATCACAGGTTCAACTCCTGCTCATGACAGACAGGAGATGACTAAGGCCTTTAACCAAGGGGAAAGAGATGCCTTTCTCATCTCCCTTAAGGCGGGTGGTGTTGGTCTCAATCTAACGGGAGCTGATACGGTCATTTTGGTTGACCTCTGGTGGAATCCGGCTGTCGAAGCCCAGGCCATCGGAAGAGCCCACCGCATGGGGCAGGAGCAGAAGGTAGAAGTTTATCGTTTGATTACCAAGGGGACCATTGAAGAAAAAATCCAAGAACTTCAAGAACAAAAGAAACATTTGGTTTCCCAAGTTTTAGATGGTACGGAGTCGCGTGCGAGTCTCAGTCTGGCAGAAATTCGTGAAATTTTGGGAATTTCTGAAGCCAGCACTTGAAAAATCAAGACAATACGCTATAATGAAGTGTTGAAAGGAAATACAAAATGAAACAAGATCGATTTCCATTGGTGTCAGATGATGAGATCATGCTGACCAAAATGCCAGTCATGGACTTGTACGATGAGTCAGACTTTATTAGCAATATCAAAGGTGATTACCGCGATAAGAACTATTTGGAATGGTCTCCTATCAATGAGGAAGAAACTGTAGTTTCTCCAGTGGTTACTAAGGAGTCAAAGCCAAGTCCAGAACCTAAAAAAGTTGAAAAAACCTATGCTGAATTGGCTCGAGAAGAGGCGCGTGCGGATTTGAAGAAGAAACGTTCAGCCAAGTATTTGACTCAGGATGTTAGTCATACTAGACGACACAATGGTTCAACACTTGTTCGTCAAGGAAACCAACCAACAGCACCATTTCAAAAGGAAAATCCAGGTGAGTTTGCCAAATTTAGTAAAAACTTGAGCCAGTCTCACTATATCTTAGCTGAGGAGATTGGCCAAGTGACGAATCCAACTCCGAAAGTCCAAACGGGAAAAGCTAAAAAGAACAACTACGATTTTCTAAAGAAGAGTCAAATCTATAATAAAAAGAATAAGCAAACAGAACAGGAACGTCAGGTTGCCCAAGAGTTGAATCTGACAAGAATTACTGAGTAGGGGAGAAAAGCATGTCAAAAACATATCATTTTATTGGAATCAAGGGATCAGGGATGAGTGCCCTAGCCTTGATGTTGCACCAAATGGGACACAAGGTTCAAGGTTCAGACGTTGAAAAATACTACTTTACTCAACGTGGACTAGAACAGGCAGGGATTGCGATTCTTCCTTTTGATGAAAAGAACCTACAAGGTGATGTGGAGATTATCGCGGGGAATGCCTTCCGTCCAGATAACAACGTTGAAATCGCCTATGCAGATCAAAATGGTATCAGCTACAAACGTTACCATGAATTCCTAGGTAGCTTTATGCGCGACTTTGTCAGCATGGGAGTGGCAGGAGCTCATGGAAAAACTTCAACGACAGGTATGCTGTCACACGTCTTGTCTCACATCACAGATACCAGCTTCTTGATTGGTGACGGGACAGGTCGTGGTTCAGCCAATGCCAAATATTTTGTCTTTGAATCAGACGAATATGAGCGCCATTTCATGCCTTACCACCCAGAATACTCTATCATCACCAACATTGACTTTGACCATCCAGACTACTTTACAAGTCTAGAGGATGTTTTCAATGCCTTTAACGACTATGCCAAACAAATTACCA